>JBDTIR010000001.1:0-4309 GCA_039936275.1 Isosphaeraceae bacterium
ATCAACCGCGCCCTCGGGGAGCTTGGTATCGGTCTGGGTGCAGAGGATCGGCTTGATGTTGGTGACGCCGGCGGCCTTGGCGTTGGCGAGGAGCATCCGGAGCATCTGGGGCTGAAGGTCGGTCGCCAGGACGGTGCCGCTGGGGCCGACCCGGCGAGCGAGTCGCAAGCTGGTGTAGCCGGCACCGGCACCGACGTCGGCGACGGTCCAGCCGGGTTGGATTTTAAGGGCGTCGAGCATCGCCTCGGGCTGCTCCTCCTGTTCGCGCTCGGTGCGAAAGAGCCAGTCGGCCCCAAGGTACGACATGGGCGGAGCGATCGGTCGGCCCATGTAGGTCCTGGCAGTTTGGCGGCGCGCCGGGCGACGGGTCTTGACCTCTTGCGCGCCGGCCAGGGTCGCGAGGACCAACACCAAGGCCAGGGGGCGGACCAGCAGGGAGTGCATCGCCATTGGTTTGGGATTCCTCGGTGAACGCGAAAAAGGGACAGGCTGTCCGGGACGGTGAGTCATTATCTCAAAATCGGCGAGCGGCCACGGACAGAGGGCTGACGCCCCCCGCTCGCCTCCGGCCTCCGGAAAAGATACGTTTTGATGATTAGAATCAATCCATGTAGGCGTATCGGACGATGCAATAGAGGGCCTGCACGCCGTCTTTCCAGCCGATTTTTTTGCCTTCGCGGTAGTCTCGGCCGTTGTAGCTGACCGGCATCTCGTAGATCCGGCACTTTCGCGCGGGTCGGCCGTCGGTCGCGGGAACATGGAACCGGGCGATCTTGGCCGTGACTTCGGGCTCAAATCCGAAGCGGTCGCTCTGAAGGTGGATGCCCTGGATCACCTCGCGGCGGAAGACCTTGTAGCAGACCTCCATGTCGGTCAGGTTCAGGTTGGTGAACATATTCGACAGCAAGGTCAGGAACTTGTTGGCCAAGGAGTGCCAGAAGTAGAGGACGCGGTGCTTGTCGCCGATGAATCGGGAACCGTAGACGACGTCGGCCTTGCCTTCGATGATCGGCTGGATGAGCTGGAGATACTGCGTCGGGTCGTATTCGAGGTCGGCGTCCTGAACGATGACGACCTGGCCGGTTGCCCGCTGGAACCCGGTGCGCAGGGCGGCCCCTTTCCCCTGGTTGCGGTCGTGGAACGCAATGGTCAACTCGGGGTCGGACTGCTGGAGTTCCTGAAGCAATTCGCGGGTGCCGTCGGTCGAGCAGTCATCGACGAGGATGATTTCCTTGCGGATCGGCACGGCACGGACCTGGCGGAGGATCTCGCGCAGAGTGTTCCGCTCATTGTAGACGGGAATGACGACGGAGAGAACCAGGTCGTCGGGAATCGGATAGACGCCCAGGGTCCGGCAGAAGGGTTCGCCCAGAACGCGGATCAACCACTCCCGGCGCTCGTGGTCGTCGTCGACCTGGCTCGGTAGGTCCATGTCTTCCGTTGAGGGCAGGGTCATATTGACCGGCCGGGTTGGCATGTCCATCAAGGATTCTCCTTGGGCGGATAGAGAGCGTTGACGCGCCGGGTTGTTCCATCAAGCCCGGGCCGACGTCGGGACGATTATAAGCCATTTCCGCCTCTAAGCGGAAGCGGAAGCGGTTGCTCCGTTCGTTGGACCTCTTGCTTCTACTTTACCCCAATCGGGCGCAAGGTGTCTGGAAGGGACATCCCTTGGTTCTTCAAAAAAGGGCCGATACGGGTCCAGGCCGGGGAGAGCAGTCCATCGTGTCACTCGTTGACGAGGCTGAACAATGCGAACGATCCGCCTTGGGGAGCAGGCTCCCCAAGGCGGATCGTCGATCACCCGGCTCATAAGATTCCGGGCGAAAAGTATGGTCCCGCGGCGCGGGTTCCTGGTTCAGAAGAACCGGGGCTCGGCCACCGGCGGCGGGGGCGGGGTGACCGGCTCGGCGTTGTCCAGAGCGGCCGGGGCGGCGGGCATTTCCGCCTCGGGGTTGGCCGGAGCCGCGGCGGCGTTGGCTGGGGCCTGGCCGTTCACCTGCGGGGCCGGGGCCCACTGACCCGACGGACCTTGCTCCGAGACGATCGGCGCGCCGACCGAGTAAGCCGGGCTGTAGCTGCCGTAAACCGGCATTCCGCCACCGTAGCAACCACCACCGTAGCAGCCACCGCCGTAGCAAGAGCTGTAGCAGCTCTCAATCACCGGCGGGGCGCAGCAGGCTTGGCAGCGGTTTTGCTTGTGACCGAAGAGGCCGTGGCGGTGCTTCGCGCCGCCGTAGCACGAGCTGTAGCAAGCATTACCGTAGCAAGAGCCGTAGCACGAGCTGTAGCAAGCGCTGCCACCGTAGCAACCGCCGTAGCAAGCGCCGCCACCGTAGCAACCACTGTAGCAGGCATTGCCGTAGCAAGAGCTATAGCAGCCACCGTAGCACGCCGAATAGCAGGCCGGCGCATAGCTGCCAACATCCGCCCCCTTGTGGTGGCAGCCCAGCCCGCTCAGGGCCACCAACATCACGATCGTTCCCTGCATGTCAACCTCCCCTGGTGCCAATCAATCGAGACGACTCAACCCAACCCAGGCAAACAAGACGACCCCGGCATGAACGGGGACGCACAATCACTGCGGCCAACGCGGTCCGTAACCCGCATTTTCAATGCCGCTGTTGTTGTAGCCAATGATCGTTATTCCCTGCTCACGTCCCGCAAATTCTAAAACCGGAGAGGTCGAGATGCAAGACCTTCCTTGTCAAAATAGCGGAAAAAATGGCGACGAGGGTATTTGTAGCGATTTTTCCGAATTCGACGGCTGGACCGACTGACGAGTCGCTCTTGGCTTAATAGGGTGGTCACGGCTAGGATGGTGGCGAATCGGGATGGACCGTTGGGAGACAAGGAGGTAATTTCCAAATGGTGGTTCGAAACGACCAAGAACGGGCCGAGTGGCCTACCTGGGCAAAGCGGGCGGTGTCGGCCGTGCTGCTGGTCCACATGGTCGCCGTGGTGGCAGTCGCCTTGGCGTCGCCGCCGTCGTCACCGCTGGAGCGGGCGGTCGCGGATTGGTTCGTGCCGTATTGCGGCCTGATCGACCAGGGGCAGGCGCACCGCTATTATGTGGACGCGCCACCGACGCCAATCGTGACCGCTCGCTTGACCTTCAACGACGGCCGCCCCGAGCAAACGGTTCGGCTGCCTGACCGCTCGGCGCGGCCCAGGCTGCGCTACCAGCGGCAACTGGCCCTGGCCCATCATCTGTTCGTCGACGTCCAGCAGGCCCGTTCGGAAGGGGGCGACGCGAGCAAGAGCGTCTGGGCGCAGTCGTACGCCCGGCACCTCTGCCGAACGACCCCGGGGTGCTCGAACGTCACGCTCTTGTTGCAGATGCACCTGGTTCCCGACCTGGACCAGTTCCGCGAAGCCGCCCGTCCCGGTTCGACCCCATTGGACGTCGACGCCGAGGAGTTTTACACCGCGCCCGACCGGATCGGAGACTTCGCATGCGACGCCCTCTGAGCGCCCTCTCTGACGCCGCGCGCGGCTGGAACGCCTTTTTCTTCTCGCTGGCTGATCCAACCCCCCTGGCCTTGATCCGGATCGTCACGGGCTCGCTCTTGCTCTGGAGCCTGGGCATCACCGGGCTCGACCTTCACGCCGCGCTCGGCTCCGAGGCCTGGGCCGACCCACAGACCGTCAGGGCGATGCTTAACCCGGGGGCCTGGTCGATCTGGCTCAACGTGCCCGACGCCTTGCTCCGGCCAACCTGGGTCGTCGCGATGATCGTGCTCACACTGTTCACGCTCGGTCTGTTCAGCCGGTGGATGGCCCCCTTGGCCTGGATCATCGTCGTTTCCACCTCAAGGCGGATGCCGACCATGCTCTTCGGCTTTGACGGGATCATCGCGACCTGGACCTTCTATCTGGCGGTCTGCGGCGCGAGCGGCCACGCCCTTTCGCTCGATCGCTGGCTCGCGCGCCGACGGGCCAACCGCGCCGGCCGGCCTCTAGGTCCGCCGGAGCCGACCATTGCCGCCAACCTTGGCTTGCGCTTGATTCAGCTCCATCTCTGCCTGATCTACGGCATGGCGGGTCTAGCCAAGCTCCAGAGTGCGTCCTGGTGGAACGGATCGGCCATCGGCAAGCTTCTGGGGAACAGTGAATTCCGACCGTTCGACCTGACCTGGCTGGCCACCGACCCCGCGGCCGAGTACGTCTTGAACCTGGCAACCCATCTCGCTCTCTGGACCGAGATCGGCTACGCTGTCTTGATCTGGGTCCGCGGCCTGCGCCCCTTGGTGCTGCTTTCGGTGGTGATGATGCACCTGGGAATTGCTCTGACGATGGGCCTGACGGA
>JBDTIR010000002.1:0-7319 GCA_039936275.1 Isosphaeraceae bacterium
GGCCGCCGAGTTGTTGTGATTTGGGACGGGGCCCCCTGGCACCGAGCCAAGATGGTGGCGGATGCGGCGACGGAAGCAGGGATCGAGATCGTGCCGTTGCCGGGATACAGCCCGGACCTGAACCCGATCGAAGGGTTGTGGAAGTGGATGCGCGAGGAAGTGACGCAGTTGTGTTGCTATGATTCGGTGAAATCGCTCTTCGCCGCTTGCAAGAGCTTCATCGAGACGAT
Source organism: Isosphaeraceae bacterium (assembly GCA_039936275.1). GTDB lineage: Bacteria > Planctomycetota > Planctomycetia > Isosphaerales > Isosphaeraceae > JBDTIR01. The sequence continues at coordinate 231 of JBDTIR010000002.1, forward strand.
CAACCAAAACTCGCTCGAAATCATCAATCGACTTTGGCCCCGATTCGAACTCGACCCGGAAACCAAAAAACTCGGGGTCTCAAAGTGAATTGGGTTTAGATTGAATCCACAGCCGTGACCACTCGGTCGTCGCGAGCGACCCGATTCGGTCCTTGGTCCACGCCTTGTCATGACGGCGCAGCCGTGCCTTGGTTTCGGATCGCATGCCGATGGTCGCGTTTGTGACGGAGAGCAACGCCTTCGGGGTCATCTGAGTCTCCGCTCGGTCAGGCGGTATTGCCTCGGGACCCCGATCCATTCGCCATCTCGCGCTCGAGGCGGTCAGGGGACCAGGCCCCCTCGTGGAGCGAGAACAGGGGCCGGCTCCGGAAGGCTCGGCCTTCCAGGTCCGGTGGCATTCCGGGCCATCGGGCCACGAAACTACCGGCTGCCGCTCCCTTGCGGCCCGCGAGCCACGGCGGCGCCCCCTCGGTGGTGCCGAACCAATCGGCCACCCGCTCCACGTCCTGGGCGCTCTCTAGCCGGCCGATCAGCTTGGTGCTGCAATTGCTGAAGGCGTTGTAGTCCACCGACCGAGGGCTCTGGGTGCAGATCAGGCAGGCCACGCCGTACTTGCGCCCCTGGGCGAACAGCCGCAGCAACGGCGGCTTGGCCGGCGGCTTCGCCGAACCGGCGGGGAGGTAGTCGCGGGCCTCGTCCAGGTAGAACAGCAGGTTGGGGCCGCCCGTGGCGTCGAGCGACGTGATCATCCAGCGGTAGATCTCGGCTGCCAGGGCGGCGACGAAGAACTGCTTCTGGTCGTCGTCGGCCAGGGCGTTCAGATACACCACGTTCAGCGGTGTCTTGCCAGGAACCTCGCTCTGGCGGAAGGCGTCGAGGTCGAGCCGACAGCCGCCGCTATAGAGTCTGGCCGACGGGCCGTGCAGCAGGGCGTTGAGCTTGCGGGCCAGTTTCTCGCGTTCCGACTTCCTCACGAACCGCTCGGGGTCGTCCAGTCCGACGCTCATCGGATCGGCAACCGCGGCGGCCACGCGAGCGAGCCCCACGTCGGCGCCGGATGCGGCCCGGGTCAGGCCGCGGAGGATCTGGAGCAGGAACGTCCTCTGGGAATCCTCCTCGCCGCCAACCTTGGCCAGTCCGACCAGGTGGCCGGCGGCGATCTCCAACATCCCTTCCCACTCCTCAAGGCGCCGCGCCGGATCGTTAATCCGCGCCAATTCGTCGCGCCCGGCAAGGCGAACCGGGTCGAGGCTCAGCCGCTGGCCGTGTGACGAGCCAGGCGTCCAGATTCTCGGCTCGACCCGGTCGAGAAACGCCTGACGCAACGCCCGATCGTCGGCCGAGAGACCAGGGGGCTCGACGCCGGGACGGAGGAACTGGACGAGGTCGCCCTGCGGGTCAATGGCCAGGACCGGGACCCCCTGGCAGATGGCCTCCTCGGCGATGACCTTGGCCATCCAGGTCTTGCCGCTCCCGGCAGCGCCGACCACCGCGAGATGCGTCGGTAAGTCAGCCAGCGGCAGCCCGACGGCTCGCCCCCTGTCGATCGTGGCACCGATCCGCAGCGCGTCGGCGGCCGGCGGCGAGATCGGCCAGTCAATCGCGGCCGGACCCGTGCCGACCTCCTCCAGATCGTTCGCGACGGTGACTGGCCCCGACTCATCGTGAGTCGGGGATTCGGACGACGAATCCTCCGGCTCGGCCCAGGCCCGCGACGGCCGATCCACCGCTCGCACTGCCGTTGGCGGCCCATCGGCCTCCGGGCCAAAGGCCACGGTCTCTCCCCAGTGCCGGAGGCGGGAGCCCTCGTGCTTCGGCCCGAGGCGGCTGAGGCACTGGCCGTCCTTGTCCCACTTGCAATGCGGGCAGTACGACGGCTCGCCGGGCGGCTTCAGACCCAGGCCCGTCGCTTCGTCGTACCGGACCCACCCGGCCATCGAGGCCAGCAGGTTGAACAGCTTGTGCCGCTGGCCGGCGACCTGTTCCCACGTCAACGTGGCCATCGTCCGATCCGGGTGGAGGTAGAGGACCCCGACGTCGGGCTCGGTCCGGTGCTGGATATGGTGCATCAGGGCGTAGAGGCTGACCTGGAACAGGTCGTTCGTCGGCGCTCCGGACGGGGTCAGCTTGTAGTCGATAATCCGGTGGTTGGTGGTCCGCCAGTCATGGAAGACGTAGTCGAGGATGCCGGTGACGTGGACCGGTTCGCCCTCCGGCCCGACCTGGAAGGTGACGTCGACCCGCCGGCGGCGATCGCCGAAGAGCTGGTCGAGGATCTCGACGGCCGACTTGCCGCGGGCCAGGGCGTCGCCGACGATGTCGGCAAGCTCGCCCATGTAGATCTCCACGGCCCGAATGAACGCCAGTTGTTGCTCCGGCGGCTTGCCAGCGAGCGCATCGAGATTGACGCAACGGCGGTTGAGGAACACCCTCAGGCCACGCTCGATGGCCCTCGGGTCGGGAGTCCCCTCCAGTGCGTCGCGGACTTCGGGGGCGTTCAGGGCCTGCCGGTTGAATGACTCGATGGCGTGGTGGAACATTGAGCCGCAGGCCGTCTCGACGTCGCCGGCCTTCCAGACGCGAGTGATCGACTTCGCCTTGAGGCCCTGACGGCGCGTCTTCACGGCGTCGAAGTAGGAGATCCGCGGGCATGTGGCCGCCACGCGGACCTCTGAGATGGTGAACGACGGGATCGGCATTGGGCCGCTACTTTCTCAGGACCAAGAGCAGGTCGTTGTCCATCGGCTGGGCATGGACGAGCCCCTCGGCGTGCATGCGTCCGGCGATCTTCTTGAACTGGAGCCAGGCCGCCCCGGCCTCGACCCCGGGGGCTGGCATCATCCCCAGGTACCCCTTGGCGATCTCGCCGGCCGTCGCGCCCATCCGCCAGGCGAGCTGGCCCATGACATACTGGCGCACATCCTTCTCGTCCAGCGCCACGACCTCGGGCGTCTCGACCACGACGACCGGAGGGGCCTCGGTCAGCAGGGGGTGCAGCGCCTGGTGGTTCCGGTAGCGGTCGCGACGGTGATGCGAGGCGATGACGTCCTGGTCCGAGACGGGCCGGATCGTCCCCCGGGGGATCTCGACTTCCAGGTCGCCGACGCGGCCCATGTTGATGACGCCCTCCAGGGCGTCGAGGACCGCGTACTGTTCGAAGTCGATCTTGATGTGCTCAAATTTCCGAGGGCCGAGCCGCTCCAGGTCGCGGTAATACGCGACCCCCTGTGGCCCGACCTTCAAGGGCCGGCGCTCGTGGTCGGTGACAGGATGCGATGGTCGGGCGGCGACCCGTCTTCCAGGAGTCGGCGCAGGGCGGTCGTTGCCGAGAGGCCGATATTGGTCACGAACAGCACGCCGGTCGTGACCTCCCGGCTGTCGTCCTCCCGATGCTCGCGGACGTGCAGGTCATAGGGGGGCAGCACACCCTTCTGCTTCTTCTTCCGTTCCACGCCTCGGAGCGTGTACGGCAAGCCGTCGCCGAGGCACTGGCCGAGCAACGCCTCGACAAGACCCGCCAGGTTGCCGGCGTCCGGCGGCAGGCTGCCGGGCTGGAGCTGACGCTGGGCGACGTGCTCCTCGGTCTTCCGACCCACTGTTGCATCAATTTCCGACTCGATCTCGGCCTGAGTCGGTTTGTGCGGGATCGGCTTAGGACCAGGGGGTTTGGTCGTTGGCCACTCGGCAAGCCAGCGGTCGCCGCCTTGGCTCGTGAGCTTCGATTGCTCGTCATCCCAGGCGTCTCTGGCCCAGATCAGGACGTCCCGAGGGCGAAACTCGACCACGTCGGAAAGCTGGCGGTCCAGCCATGCCCGACCCAAGGGAAAAAGCGTGTCCTTCAAGACCTGGCCCCGGATACGGTCAAGGGGCATGAACGGCTCGTGGAATCGCTCCAGGCGAGCCTCCAGAATGCGCCGGGCATCGTCGATACGGACCCGGCCCAGTTCGACCGTGTATTGAGCGATGCGATCCCAGGACGAATCGGGGATGATATCGTCCTGCTTAAATTGAAGCAGGGTTGACTTGATGCCGGAGGTGATGACCAGGAGATTTTTCGCCTGGTCGATCAGGGCTTGGAGGAATCGGGTGAGCGCCTTGAGCTTGTCAGCGTCGAGGATATCGACCTGATCGACGCAGAGCACGAACGGTTGACCGTTGGCGTGTGCCAGCCTGGTGAGCGAGAGCAAGACGTGCATGACCTGCTGATCGTCGCCCAGTTGGATTGATTCCTGGCCATCGACCCTGAGACCCAGTGAGCCGGCGGGCCCGGGGTCGATCTCCTCGCCCGAAAGCCAGGCGGCGGCCTGGGACGCCAGATAGAGGCGGGACGGATCGCTTGCCTTGTCAGGACGGGCATGACGCACGAACTGGAACAGGACCTCGCCGACGTCCTTCATGGGCACCACGTCGGCGTAACGGGACCGGAACGCCTCCCGACCATCCTTCAAGGTATAGCTCGACGCCCCGAGGGCGTGCCGGATCGCGCCGTCAACGAGCCGATACAGCGGCGTTTCGTAGAGCGGGCCACGGCCGCCTTCGGCCAGTCGGCTGACGACGCACTTCAAAAGATAGCGGGCCAGGCGGTCCGGATCGGCCAGGATGTTGAGCAGGTAGACGTAACAGGCGTGCCCCGGGCCGCCGCCGTCGCCCTGATTCGCCCAACGGTAGAGCCTTGAGAGCAGGTGACTCTTGCCGATCCCCGCGTTGCCGAGCAGCATCGCCCCGATCGCCGAGCGGTCGCGGTGGGCCTGGGCGGCCAGCTTGACCAGGCGGTTGAAGGCGTCGGCGTGGATGCCCTGCACGTCGACGTCGTAAGCGGAGGGCTCGGTGACGCGATTTGCGAGGAATGGGTTGGAGTCGCGGACGGCCGCGAGGAAGGCGTCGAGCGACGGGTCCTCGGGGCCTCGGGAGCGGACGGGCATCATCGTGCTGGAAGCGCGGGTCATCGATCACCTCCGGAAGGCATAGATCAGCAGGGTGCCCGCCTCGCGGATGCCCGCCTCGCGGTCTTCGGGGCTAAGGGAGTTGTGGGAGCCCTCGTGGCTGTCGAGCGAGAACTGGCCGTCGAGCCGCAACTGGCGCAGCCCGTCGTCGAACGCCTCGCGGCCGAACTCGGGTAGCTCGCGCCGCAGGACGGAGAGCTTGACGTAATTCGTCGAGCCGTTGCGGACGTCGAGCTGAGCGAACGTCTCGCGGAACGCCTCGGCGAAGTCGCGAGCTGATTGCGCCGAGGTCGGCGACGTTGCGTCGCGTTCGGGCGGAGGCGGCGCCAGGGACGCCGGCTCTTGAATCATGACCACCCGATTCGTGGACACCGGCCGCAAGTTCTCCAGCAGAAACAGGTGCGGCTTGCCCTTGATCGCGACCCAGGCAACCTCCGGCGGTAGGTCTTCCCGAGCGACGCCCCGAACGACCGCATCGTGAAACGGTTCCTGGATCTCAGGGATGAACCGCTTGGCCAGTTCTTCCGGGGTGAAGGCATGGGTCTGGTTCTTCGCTTGTGCTGGGGGCCTGAGGACGAACCTCAGCAGGGCCGGGGACCCCGCCCCTGATTCGAGATCCTCGAGGAGCAGGACGGGCGCATCGAGGTGCGGCTTCTTGCCGGCCCGCGCGACCACGACCGCGCGCTCGACCATTGCGTCCTGCTCGGTAGCCTTGAGGATCTGGGAGTCGGGGCCGTTTGTCAGGCCGCAGAACACGGCCAGCCGCCGCAGGGTCGGGGGATAGGCGTCGTCGCCCAGGCGACGCTGCGATTCCAGGACCGCGACCATCCGCCCAGCCAGCTCGGCGCTCACTCGCCTGTTCCGTTCCGCAGCCGATTCCCCCCTCGGCTTCGGTTTTTTGGGAACGTCTTCCTTGAAGTAGACAGGGGAATCAAGCGACGGCTTCTTGTCCACCTTCTCGATGACGCTTGCCTTGGCCGTGAAATTCTTCTTCGCCACGGCCTTGAGGACTTGCTCAAGCGGCGGATCGCCGCACAGCTCGCCGAGGCGCCGGAGTGTAGGCGGGTAATCGCCGTTGTTCTGGGTCCGCCGCGCTTCCAGGATGTCGAGCATCTGCTCGGAGAGAGCGGCGATCGCACGTTGGTCAGACGTCTTGGGCATGGATCGGCCTGGTTTCCCGTAGCTCCTCCGCGAGGGCCGCCGCCAACCGATCGACCGGTTGAGGGACAGCAGTGAGTCGCGGATCAATAAAAGGCGGCGGAAGGATTGGTCCTGAGTCGGTCCTTTGATCCATCGAAGCCCTATTGTACTCCTGAGTTTGCCTCACGCAAGCACCCAATCCCGGAGCCTGCAAATCAATCGGGGATGATCCGACACGTCGGTGCGCCATTCTTGATCGCGGGAGATCGAACGGCGGTCCTGATTCAGAGACGGCTCGAACACGAATGCCGCTGACAGCGATTATCAGTGGTCCTTTCTCTTTGTCAGAATCACGACTTATGGCGAACGTATCCGGGTTGACCAATTCGATGGACCTGGTGTCCAGATTGCCAGATTTTGCCCCTGTTTGTCGCCCAAAATCAGGAATAAAAGCAACGGGCGGTGCAACGTAAGGCAGGGCGATGGGATCTCCGGTGGCTCAGGTTCGCTCTCGACTCGTCTGGGGGTCTTGGTTGAGCGGAAAACCTGGCAGTGAGTCGAGCGCCTCGGCTACGTCCAGGAGTCTCGGGTCGGTGTAGACGTCAGTGAGCTTGGGGTCGGAATGCCGCCTCCCCGCTTGAGCCGTCCGGAGTGAGACGTCACTCTTGCTCAAGAGCGTGCCGCAATGTATGTACGTCCAGGGTTCGGCCTCGATCGTCGCGATTGGAGATGCCGGCGGCTTGCAGATTGCGGTCGAAGATGCAGACCAAGCCGCCGGTACGTCGAAGACAGCGGTGCCGGCCGAAAGAAGGGCGGGGTTCGGGTCGGCTCGTTGACAGGCGTCGTCCTGGAGCAAGGCGAGCCGATCGTCGAGCCAGGCCCGTAGGTCGTCCGCCAGGTCGTCCTGAACGGCCACACCGTTCCCCTGACAGTTCTTCTCATCGGCCACATCAAGCTCGATATGGAGCGTGGCGTCATCCACTCAAACCGCCTCCTCGAAACACAC
>JBDTIR010000003.1:0-7698 GCA_039936275.1 Isosphaeraceae bacterium
ACCAGGTTCGTCTTGTCGTCTCGGGAGGTCCACGAAAACGCGCCAAGATAGCCCCACTTGTATGTATCATTGATCCAGCGGTCAAAGCCGTTGATCGTGCCGCTGAAGACACTGAGCCGGTCGCTGAGGTGCAGTGTGGCGATGGCGCCAAAGAAGGTGAACGGCGTGTACTCAGTCCCGTAAGGGATTGACAAGAGCGGCCTGGCGATCGCCTGCGGGCTTTCGAAGCCGGTCAAGGAGTAGAACCGGCCGCCGCGGAGGTCAACCCCGCGAGGGGTCAAGATCGGCAAGTGCACCTCGCCGTAGATCTGCGGTAGATCGACCCCCGGGAAGTGATTTTTGGTGAAGGCGCGATCGAACATCCCGTAATTCTTGGTGAATTGCCAGTCGTGGCCGAACAGCGTGTCGAACCGGAATCCGAAGTTGACCGAATCGATTCGTTTAAGCGGCTTCTCGACGACGAAATAATACTGGTTCCCTTGCCAGGAGTTGGCCAGATGGTTAGGGAAGACGCTGAAGTTGCTCCGGTTGCGCGGGGTGCCGTTGGCGTTGCCGGTGAAACTGTTCTCGATCCAGCCGAAGACCCGTACCGGCGCGTCTTGAAGCTGGAGTGCGCGGTTGAGCAAGAGGGGCGTCGGCGCCTTGGCGACGGTGGCTGGCGGTTGGAGGACGCTTATCTCGGCGGCCTTGGAACCAGGCTCGGCGATTGCGGTTCCGACAACCTCGGGAGAGGACAATTGGCCGGGCATGAGGATCGCCGGCGGGGTCTCGTCGTCCGCAGCTTCGTCCTCGTTGTTCCCGAGGACCGACTGCACGCGACGCACCCAGCGATCCCGGAGCCGCCCGACGTTCCCTCTGCCTCGGACGTGAGCAGGCGACGGCTCGGCCGGGACGGCGGTTGTCGCCTCCCCGATCCCCCCACAAGCGATCCCGACCGCAAGAGCGACCCTAGCCCATCGATATCCGGTCGCCGCGCGGTTGGAATTCATAAGCGGCGGTCAATCCCGATCTTTTGGTCGCACCTTCGTTTTCGAAAATTGAACACCGATTTCTGAACAGGTGTTACTAAGAGGCGGGCTTGAACCGTGAATCAAGGCCGCCTCGTCCAATTCATCCCTATCAAGGATCGGTCGTCTTGACGGAACGACTTGAACGTATTGGTGGAATTTGGTGATTTTTCCGATCGTGCCGCGACTCGGGCGATCCATCAAACCGGAGAATTCTCCGCGGCCTTGGCGGCTTCAACCCCCTTGGGCCGACGGACTCGAGGTTTCGGCTGGTGCTTCCAACGCCTGTGGAGCCAGAGATACTGGTCGGGATCGCGGCGGATAATCCGCTCAAGGGCCGAGGTGTACCGCTGGGTCAACAACCGGGCGTCATCGGCCGTGCCGGTCCATTCGGAAGGATCAATGAGCGCCTCACAGCCGACCTCGTAACGGAACCCGGGGCCAATCCGCCGCGCATAGCCGACGACCACGGGCGCCTGATGCTCGATCGCCAGCAAGGCGATCGCCTTGTGCGTCGAGGCCGGTCTGCCGAAAAATTCGACGAACATCCCCCGCTCCCCAGCGTCCTGATCGGCCAGGAACGACAACACGCCCCCGCTGCGCAAGACATCGAGCATTTGGTCGTAACCACCCTTTTTAGGGATCAACATTTGCCCGGTTCGTTCGCGAAACTGGCGTAAGAAGCGGTCGAGGTGCGGGTTGTCGAGCGTTCTGGCCACTGAACTGGGCGGAAACCCAAAGACGCCGAAGAGGTAGCCGGCCATCTCCCAGTTGCCGAAGTGGGCCGAGACCATGACCACCGGGCCGCCGTTGAGCAAGCAATCGAGGGTCGATTCGTGCCCCTTGAGCGTGATCCGGTCTCGCCAGTTGACCAGATTCAGCTTGCGAGGAATGTGCAGCATCTCCATCAGCATCCTGCAAAAGTGCTGATACACCCCGCGCACGATCTGATCGCGCCCAAGGTCGTCGTACTCATCACCAAACGCCAGGCGCAGGTTCTCCAACGCCACGGCCCGATGCCGCCGGTCCACCCGGTAAAGCAACCTGGCCAGGGCGTCTGCGAAGGCGTAAGACTGCTCAACCGACATCGCCTGCGCGATCCCAACGACCAGGCGGACGGCCAGATAGACGAGGTAATCGAGAACCCGATTTCGAGGCCGCTTCATGGTCACTCCCTTGACCCAAACCAACAGAAGAACTTTTCCTGCTTCTCAACCTAACTCGATGTCGTCATCGAGCGGGGCGAACGCCGAATCAAACTCGCCGACGCTCCGCAAGTGCGCGACGACGGCCTCGATCTTCGGCCGACTCGCCTCGTCAATCAAGATCAGGTCGGAACCCCAAATGTACTGGCCGCTCAGGTTTTCACCACTCTCACAATTACGACCAGCCAAGGTGATAATATGACGGTACGAAACAAAGGTTGCGATCCAGCGCGCACCGTCGGGGTCGTTGACAATCACGTCGGTCGCGCCGTCGAGCGGGTCCCAATCCTCGGGCGCCCAGTCTTCGGCCTCGATCCAGATCGGACCTTCCGGCATGTCCCGCGTCCTTTCGTCGTATGCGCGAATCAAAAGAGCCGCGCCTTGTCAGGTTTTGGGACGATCGTCAAAGGGGAGACGGACGGTTGATTCGGTGCGTGCGGCTTCATAGATGGCGCGGATGATCTCGACGGATCGACGTCCTTCACGGCCGTCGACGGCGGCGGGTCGGTCTTCGTCGATGGCTTGGAGGAAGTCGGCAAGCTGGTCGCGGTGGCCGGCGTGGGTGATTCCTCTCGGGTCGCTGGCCCCGGCCTTGAACCCGGATTGACCGGCCATCGCGGCGAAGATCTCCTGATCGCTCGGAACTTTTTCCTGGAAGTCCCAGAGGGTCAAGTCGTCCTGTTCGACCCTGGCCGAGCCTCGGTCGCCGTGGACTTCGGTGCGCTTCAAGAGACCTGGATAGGCACTTGTGGCGGCCTCGATCACGCCAAGGGCTCCGTTCTTGAACCGCAGGCAGGCGACGACGGTGTCTTCGACCTCGATCCGAACGTGGGCCAGAGTGGCGGCCTGGGCGTTGATGGTTTCGACGTCGCCCATGAGCCACTGAAGCAGGTCCACGTTATGAATAGCCTGGTTCATCAAGGCGCCGCCGCCGTCGAGGTCCCAGGTGCCTCGCCAGCCGCCAGAGTCATAATACTCTTGAGTGCGCCACCATTTGACGTGCGTGTCGCCCAGGGTCAGTCGGCCAAACCGGCCGGTGTCGATCGCCAGTTTCAAGGCCATGTTGGCCGGCGAGAACCGCGATGGAAAAATGGTGCAGAGCCGAACCCCCGCGTTGTCGCACGCCTCAATAATGGCGTCGCAACGGGGCAGGGTAATTTCCAGGGGTTTTTCCACCACGACATGCTTGCCGGCCCTTGCCGACGCGACGGCCGGGTCCATGTGCGCTCCGCTGGGCGTGCAGATACAGACAACGTCGAGCCCGGGGTGAGCCAGCATCGCATCCAGATTATTATAAACGACGCATTCACCCCCATCGGCCATGCCGGCGATCTTGGCCCCATTCTCCGCCGACCTGCTGAACGCGGCCACCACCCTCGCCCCTTCAATTTCGTTGATCGCCTTGGTATGAAACTCGGCGATCATGCCGCAGCCGATGATGCCGAAACCATGCCTGGACATCGCGATACTCCCGTTGATGGTGGGGGGTTTTCGATTTTTAAGAAGATCCAAATCGGTAGAAGTTACCACAATGGGATGATTGAGTAAGAAATCCAATCGGAGTTTCGGTCCCTGGTTGTTCCTGTCATCGGTCTTTAGTCCCGCCAATTGTGCAGGACGAGTGGATAGCCAAGTCCCTGGATTCGCTGGTAGTGGGCCGTGTTGCCGGTTATCAGTTCCAGACCGTGCTGCAAGGCAATCGCCGCAATCATTGGGTCGGCGCGTCCGATGAGCTGACCAGTGCGCTCCAGGTCTCCCTCGATTCGTCCAGCTAGCTCGGCGGCGGCCGGGTCGAAGCTGAGGACCTCCTCCGACACGATGTTGGCAAGGAACATTTGCAGTTGCCGGGCGGCCTGCTTCTTCTGGAAACCTCGGATGACCTCCATGACAGTGATGACCGAGATGGTGTAACGGCCGAAGACCCCTCGATACGACACGCCATTACGCACGACGATCTGATCCACCGCCTTACCCAGTTCCGAGAAGATGTCGGTGTCGAGCAGGGCCTTATTCACCGGCGGGCAGCCTCCAGGGTCGCTCTTCGCGAATCTTCATGGCCTCTTCGACAATCTCGTCGATCAGTTCCGGTTCGTCCCGGAACATCCCCAAGATGGGGTCGTTCTCAGGCGACCCGGTGGCCGACGGTCGCGGCTCCTGCTGGCGCATGCGCAGGAGGGCATCTTCAAGGACCGCGTCTTCGGAGGGGTAGCGTCCCGCCGCGATCTGGTCGGCGACGAACCGGCGCGATTCTTCAGAGAGTCGGACGTTCATAAGTGAGACCCTCCAGGCAAAATCTTCACACGTTCGGCATACATATTTTGTCAGAATTCATCACCTTTAACACGAACCCGCGCGATCTTCCGTTTGCCGACGCGAACGATCAAGCCGTCGTTGACCGTAATCAAGCCCTTGGGATCGGTGAGGACCACGCGATCGGGGCCGGTGTTGAACCCGCCTTGCTCGATAACCCGGCGGGCGTTGGAGGTCGTGGTCTCCATTCCCAAGGCCACGATCAGGCGAGGCGCCGGGATCTTGCCGTCGGCGTTGAGCTGATCGGCCGAGAGCGAGACCTCGGGGACGTCTTCCGGATCTTGCCCGGAGCTGCGCCTCCGAAACGCCTCGGCCGCCGCGTCGGCCGCGCTTTGCCCGGAATACTGGGCGGCGATCGCCTTGCCGAGCACTTCCTTGGCGTCGCGAGGGTTGACCTCGGGGGCCAGTAAGCGGTCGATCTCGGCAAGTGGGAGGTCGGTCAAGAGGGTGAAATACTGCCGCATCGGCTCGTCGGGCAGGCTCATGACCTTGCCGAACTGGTTCTCGGCAGGCTCGGCCACGCCGATATAGTTGCCCAGGCTCTTGCCCATCCGCCTGGTTCCGTCGGTGCCGACCAAAATCGGCATCGTCAAGGCCACCTGGGGGCTCTGCCCGCGCGCTTGTTGAAGGTCGCGCGCCACCAAGAGGCTGAACAGTTGCTCGGTGCCGCCCAGCTCCACGTCGGCCCGGACCTCGACCGAGTCCCAGCCCTGCATCAACGGGTAAAGACATTCATGAAGATAGACCGGCTTCTCGGCGGCGATTCGCTTGGCGAAATCTTCACGGGCCGAAATCTGGCCGAGGGTCATGTGGCGGGTCAGGTCCAGGACGTCGAGGAACGACCACTTTGAGAACCAGTCGCCGTTCTGATGGACCTCGGCGCGGTCCAGGTCGATGATCCGGCCCACCTGGCGAAGGTAGTCCTTGGCGTTGGCCTCGACCTGGCTCGGGGTCAAGCTCGTACGGGTTTCGTCGCGGCCGGAGGGGTCGCCCACCAGGGCGGTGTAGTTGCCGATGATGATGACGGCCGTATGACCCAGGTCTTGAAACTGGCGTAACTTGCGCAAAGGCACCGTGTGGCCGAGATGTACGTCGATGCCGGTCGGGTCAATGCCGTACTTGACGCGCAAAGGGACGCCAAGGGTTACGGAGCGTTCCAGCTTCTGGACAAACTCCGGACGAGGCACGATCGCCTCGACCCCTCGGCCGAGGATCTCCAACTGTTCAGCGGCGGACTGGTTCGGCATAACCCCTTGGGATACTCCGGTTCAAAACGATGAGCGAACGGCAACGCAACCGCGATGCGTTGGGGCGATTCTAGGCGAGACCAGGGGTCGCGGGCAAGGTGGTCCGCTCAACCCTCTTGGCGCGTTACACTCAATAGGAATCCGTTACTCAACGCCTTTTTTGAACCGAGACCCGCCGATGCTCGCTGAGATCCTGCCGACATTGGCCGCGAAAGTGCTCCTGGTCCTGTTCGGCCTGGCGGTCCTCACCGGGACCATCAGCGCCTGGAGCATCGTGATCGCCCGCTGGAGTCAAGGAACTCGGCTCTTGCCGGCGATCAAGGTCCACGGCGTCCCCTGGGGGACCGTCGCGATCATGGCCATTGTCCCCATCTGGGCCTTGACCCAGCTCCTGGCGGTCATGCTCTACGGCCCGATCCGCCGACTGGCCGGGTTTGGACAGAGGGGGAACGGCGAACTGTCCAACTTTGACAAGATCGCCCTCGTGGGCCTGATCAACGCCGCCTTGCTCTGGGTGATTCCCGCGTTCCTCAGACGATGCTGCGGCGCCCGGTGGTCGGACCTGGGCCTGCCGGGTCGGCCCATTGTTCGCAACTTGTTGCATGGGATCGGGTTGTGCTTCTTGATATTGCCGTTCGTCTACGCCGTGATGGCGATCATGACCCGGTTTTTCCCGGCCCGGGAGCATCCGGCGGCCCTGGCCCTCGTGGACGATACGTCGCCTCTGACCATCATCTTGATGTTCCTCTCGGCCGTCGTACTGGCCCCCGCCGCCGAGGAACTCTGCTTCCGAGTGGTCTTGCTTGGCTGGCTGACCAAGCTCATGACGCCTTCCCCTCGACACAACTCCGAACCAGACCGAGACGTTAAGGTCATTGACGCCCATGCGGAGATTGGAGCAGACCCTTCGAATCTCATTGATGGATACGATCCCGATCAGCCCCCTGAAGCCCCGCCCTGGACGGCAACCGGGATCCAAGGGTCGGAACCATCGCTCACCGTGCGCGTGCTCCCCAACGTCGTCACGTCGCTCCTGTTCGCCTCGCTTCATATTCAGCAGTGGCCTGCTCCCGTGGCCCTGTTCGTGCTCTCTCTGGGTCTGGGCGTGCTCTACAGGCGCACCGGGAGCCTGATCGCGCCTGTGGCCATGCACGCTTGCTTTAATGGCTTGAGCATGACCGGCGTCTTGCTCGCCTCGCTGTCCGGGATGGTCCCTGATGCGAAGCCGCCCCAACCGGCCCGGGCGAAGGTCGTGAGTTGCCACGAAGGTCCTTCCACCGCCCAGACTTCGGCGCCGACGATTTTCGTCTTGGCAAGGCCGGTCGTGAAGTTTAGAATTCCGGAACCGCTGTCGAATGGAGCATCAACTAGGTTTTCGTTGAACTAGCATGATTGTGTGGTTGGTTCCAAATGGCCTGCCCAATCCGTGTGCGGTTCGATCTGGCGTATTGGAGTTTCGGCCTCTTTGAGGCCGATTACAGTGGGACACCGTTGTTGTTGAGTTGGCGAGCATTGGCAAGCCTGTCTTGTCCGACAATCGGGCAGGTCCGAAGGCTTGCGAGCGGGGTGGGTCGCGTTGATTTTGGATCAATCGCGGGTCGGTTGAGCTGCCGGGGTGACGAGGCCCCGGTGTCACCGAAAATCAAACGACCCCGCTCAAAAGGCCAAAGGAATGGCGCGTTGAGGACCGTACCTTTCGGGCGGTTCGTCGGTTCCTTTTTGGGAGACTGCGATTGATGAGCCTGGCGAATTCGAAGAAGACCACCCCCGCGCACACGTACGAATGGGCAGGGGTGGTTGCCCGTGTCCGCCGGGGCAACCCGACCTCGCGCGCCGGACGTCGTTCGGCACTGCTCAGCGTCCTGACCTCGGTCTACGCCAACTCGGCCCGACCGGGCGAGCCCCGCAAGGGATCGGCCTCGACCGACC
>JBDTIR010000004.1:0-1969 GCA_039936275.1 Isosphaeraceae bacterium
ATCCGGGACACTTTGCTTACAAATGGCGACTACTACTTGCACCTGGCCGATCTGGTATCGTATATTGACACAGAATCGCGCGTGTCCGATCTCTACAAAGATCATCAGGAGTGAGCCTGGAAGGCCATCCTGAACGTCGCCAGGTCCGGAAAGTTCTCAAGCGATCGCACGATCGGCGAGTACGCGAAATCGATCTGGAGGGCGACGCCGTGTCCCGTCGCCTGGTCGGATGCTTCCGATTGTGTGGAGGCGTCATGAACCGGCAGACTTTCCTCTCTGATCGACATTCGGCTGCCGGGCAAGCCCCAGACCGCTCGAGACCGGCCTTCCCGGGCCATCCACTGGGAGCTTCGTCGCCAAGCCGGCGTTCGGGTGGCAACGGTCGGGCTCAGACCTGTTCGGAACACGGCGAGGTGGAATTGGTCGACGGGCGGCGCCCGCCCCGACCTCCTTGTGGAGGAGATCTCATGGCTGGGCCGAGGCGGAGCGGGTCGTGGGGTCTTGGGTGGATCGCCCTGGGGGCCGCCATCGTGTCAACAGCGGGCCCGGGGTGCTCCCCCAAAGTCGGAGCGGCACGGACGCCGCCGCCGCCGTTGGTGACTGTCATTTCGGCCCGACCGATGACCGTCCCCATCATGGCCGAGCCGATCGGGACGACTCACGCGCTGCAAGAGGTCTCCATCCGCGCCCGAGTCCGTGGGTTCCTCAAGGAGATCCACTTCAAGGAAGGCGCCGACGTCAAGAAGGACCAGCTCCTGTTCGTCATCGACGAGGAGCCGTTCAAGGCCAAGCTCGCCGACGCTCAGGCGGCGCTGGATCAGGCCGAGGCCGCCTTGAAGAAGGCACAGGACTCCAAGGCGCGGGAGGTCGCGAAGGCCCAGCTCGCGGTCGGCCGGGCGATGCTCGCTCTGGCCGAGGTCGAGCAGCGCCGCGAGGAGCAGCTCTTACAGCGCAAGGCGTCAAGCCTTGAGGACGTCCAGCGCAAACAGGCTTTACGCCAGAAGACCGCGGCGGAGGTCAACGCGTATCAGGCCAGCCTGGACCAGGCCATTGCGGACTACGACACAGGCATCGTCGCCGCTCGGGCCGACGTCGCCGGCGCGAAAGCACGGGTTGACGACGCCCGGATCGACCTGAGCTACTGTCGGATGTCGTCGCCGATCGACGGGCGGATCGGCCTCGCCCAGATCAAGGTGGGCAACCTCGTCGGCCCCGCGGCGTCCGCGGGCGGTTCCGACTACACCGAGTTGGCGGTCGTCCGCCAGCTCGACCCGATGGGAATCGACATCCAGGTCTCCTCTCGCTTTCTGGACCGGGTGGCGCAGTTGATTGACCAGGGGCTCGGCTTCGAAATCTTCCGCCCCGGGATCGAAGGAGAGCAAGGCCGTCGCTACCCCGGCAAGGCGACGGTGATCGACAACACGATTAACCCGACGACGTCCACCTTCCTGATCCGGGGGGAGATCGCCAACGCGAAGAAGACTCTTTTACCTGGCGAGTATGTGAAGGCCAACGCCCGGGTCGGTGAGGTCCGGGACGCGGTCGTCGTCCCCGAGCAGGCCGTGGTCGAGTCGCAGGCCGGCCCAACCGTCTACACGGTCGACTCGCAAGGCAAGGTGAAGATCGTCCCGGTCCAGGCGACCTTCACGTACGAGGGCCTCCGCGTCCTCGAATCGGGCCTGGAACCCGGCCAGCAGGTGATCGTCGAAGGCTTGCAACTGGTCCGCGCCGGGATGACGGTCAAGACCAGGCCCGCCGGCTCCACCTCGCCCGTTGACCCGGCCGCGCCGGAGCCTGGCCAGGCGTCCGAGAAGAGCCGCGCAATCACGAAGCCGCCCACCGAGACTGAGCCCGAGCGCGAACCGGCACCGGCACCCTCGCCCGATTCCAAGCCCTGACGCAACGGCCACAAGAGCGAGACGAGCCATGGTCAACTTTTTCATCGGCCGCCCGATTTTCGCCACCGTGG
>JBDTIR010000005.1:0-4313 GCA_039936275.1 Isosphaeraceae bacterium
TGGGTTCTCCCGCACTCTCGATGATCTCGGCCCGTTTTCGGGGTCCGACAATCATTGGAACAGAAAGTCGGGTTAAGCCTTGCTCTCGCCCCCGTCCGGAAAGTGTAAAGAGAAAGTCATCGCCAGAAATCACGCGACCAGCCCCTGGAAATCGTGGGCTTTCGCCCCGGGAAGAACTGTAACGAGAATCCTATAACTTTCTCTTGTCAATTCGGCCGTCCCGAGATAGGCTCGACGCCTTCTCCGATCCATCGGGGTGAGCGATGCCTAAAACGACTCCTAACCCGAAGCCAACTGACCAACGGATTGCCCAGAAGCACGTTGCCATCTACGTCCGCGTCTCAGGCAAGAGTCAGGGCACAGCGTCCCAGGAGCCGGAACTGAAATCCTGGGCCGAGCGGCAGGATCTCCCGGTAATCTGGTATCGCGACAAGTTCACCGGCAAGAGCATGGATCGCCCCGGCATGGTCAAGCTCCTGTCCAGCCTCGGGGCAGGTCGAGTCTCGGCGGTGGTGGTATGGAGGCTCGATCGACTCGGCCGGACTGCCAAGGGGTTGACTGCCCTGTTTGACGACCTGGTCAACCGCAAGGTCAACCTGGTCAGCCTCCGGGACGGGTTCGATCTGGCGACGCCGGCCGGCCGCCTTATGGCCAACGTCCTGGCGTCCGTGGCCGCCTACGAGACGGAGATCCGTGCCGAACGGGTGATCGCCGGCCAGGCCGCGGCGCGGGAAACGGGTAAGCATCTCGGCCGAAGTCCAGGCATCAGGACCAGGCTCAAGGTCACACCCGAGCAAGAGCAATTGGTCAAACGACTCAAAGCCGAGGGGCGAGGGGTGTCAGCGATCGCACGTTCGACCGGCCTGAGCAGGCCGACGATCTATAGCATCCTCAAGGCCGAAGGGACCTCATCCTTGTGATTACAGGGATGTGTCGTTAATAGATGTCATCGAGCATTCCTTCCACAACCAGACGACCCAGGAAGGAACTGAATGCCCGTCGATTTTCTCACCGCCGAGCAACAGCGGCGCTACGGTCGCTACGCCGGCGACCCCTCACCAGTCCAACTGAGTCGCTATTTCCATCTCGACGACGCCGATCACGCGATGTTGAAGACGCGGCGTGGCGATTACAACCGACTTGGTTTCGCTCTGCAACTGGGAACGGTCCGGTTCCTGGGCACGTTCCTTGACTGTCCCACCGAGGTTCCCGACAACGTCGCAGCCCACGTCGCCAGGCAGTTGGCGATCACCGACCTGACCTGCCTGAGACGTTACGGGGCCGGCGAGACCCACTGGGATCACGCCAATGAGATCAAGGCGGCCTATGGCTATCGAGATTTCTCCGACCAGCCCAGCCATTCCCGGCTGATCCGCTGGCTCTACGCCCGCGCCTGGGTCAGCGCCGAGCGGCCCAGCCTGCTGTTCGACCTGGCAACCGCCTGGCTGGTTGAACGCAAAGTCTTGCTGCCGGGCGTCACCGTCCTGGCACGCGAAGTCGCCCAGGCGCGTGATCGGGCAGCGACCCGCCTCTGGCGAGTTCTCGCCAAAGCTCCCAACGCCGGGCAGCGTGAACGACTCGAGGCATTGCTGGTCGTTCCCGAAGACGCCCGCCAGAGTCATCTCGACCGGCTTCGCCGTACACCGACCCGGGTGAGCGTTCCGAGTTTGGTCGCTGCTCTGAAGCGTCTCGAAGAGATCCGCACCCTGGGTGTCTCGGAACTCGACCTGTCGCGGGTACCGGTGGGACGGCTCAAAGCCCTGGCCCGCCATGCGGCCACGTCCTGGGCGGCGGTGATCGCGCGGATGCCCTCGGACCGGCGGGTCGCCACTCTGCTGGCCTTTGCCCGAGCCTTCGAGGCGACGGCGTTGGACGATGCCTTGGACCTACTGGACCTGATCATCACGGACCTGTTGGCCCAGGCCAAGCTCGCCGGAGAAAAGGAACGTCTTCGCACGCTGGGTGATCTGGATACGGCCGCTTTACAACTCCGCGACGTTTGCACCGTCTTGCTCGACGACACCTGTAGTTCAACCCAAGTGCGATCAGTGGCCTTCGCACGCGTTTCCAGGCCCCAACTCGTGGACGCGGTGGCCCTGGTCGAAAGCCTGGCGCGGCCCCCGGAAGATGACTACCAGGGCGAGTTGCTCGATCGCTACCGTCGCGTCCGTCGCTTCTGGCCCCACCTGCTCCGGACCGTCAAGTTTCAGGGCACGCAAGCCGGCCGGCCGCTGACGAACGCGTTGAGCGTCCTGGCCGCCTGGGAGGACCAACGCGAGCCCGATCTCTCCCAAGCCCCCTTGGACGTGGTGTCGCGTGCCTGGCGGAGATTCGTCATTGGTCAGGACAAGACGATCGACCGTCGCGCCTACACCCTATGCGTGCTCCAGCGGCTCCAGGACGATCTCCG
The DNA here is from genome assembly GCA_039936275.1 of Isosphaeraceae bacterium. Taxonomy (GTDB): domain Bacteria; phylum Planctomycetota; class Planctomycetia; order Isosphaerales; family Isosphaeraceae; genus JBDTIR01. Next base: position 2,411 of record JBDTIR010000005.1, read on the forward strand.
CCGTCGCGATGTGTTCGTCGAACGGAGCGAACGCTGGGGCGACCCTCGGGCGAAACTCTTGCAAGGAACAGAGTGGGAAGCGGCCCGGCCCCAGGTCTGTCTGAGTTTGGGTCGCCAGACGACCGCCGCCGCCGAACTGGAATCACTCCGCCGCCAACTCGACGACGCCTATCGACGGACCTCCGACAATCTCCCGGCCAATCAGGCCGTTCGTATCGAGGTTGTCGCGGGACGCGACTCGTTGACACTGACTCCGCTGGACAAACTGGACGAACCCGCCAGCTTGCGAACGCTCCGCCAAGCGGTGGCCGATTTACTCCCACGCGTGGACCTGCCAGATGTGCTTCTGGAAATCCAGGCCAAGACCAACTTCGCCGAGGCCTTCACCCACGTCAGCGAGTCGGAGGCTCGCGTGACCGATCTGACGGTCAGCGTTTGCGCGGTGCTTCTGGCCGAGGCCTGCAACATCGGGTTGGAGCCGCTGATCCGCCCCGACGTCCCAACCCTGACCCGTGGTCGACTGGCCTGGGTCCAGCAGAACTACGTCCGGGCCGAGACCTTGATCCGCGCCAACGCCCTCTTGGTCGACGCCCAGACCAAAGTCCCGCTGGTGGGAGCCTGGGGCGGAGGAGAAATCGCCTCGGCCGACGGTCTGCGTTTCGTGGTGCCGGTCCGTACCGTCAATGCCGGGCCCAACAGCAAGTATTTCGGGGCCGGCCGAGGAATCACCTACTACAACTTCACCTCCGACCAGTTCACCGGGTTCCACAGCATCGTAATCCCCGGCACGCTCCGCGACTCGCTGTTCATTCTGGAAGGCTTATTGGAACAACAGACGAGTCTGCATCCCCTGGAAATCATGAGCGATACGGCGGGGGCCAGCGACGTGGTTTTCGGCCTGTTCTGGCTCCTGGGCTACCAGTTCAGCCCCAGGCTGGCCGACATCGGCGAGGCCCGATTTTGGCGTATGGACTCCGCCGCCGATCACGGGGCAATGAACGGCCTGGCGCGACATCGGTTAAACACCGAGTTGATCGCCCGGAACTGGGACGACATGCTGCGGGTGGCGGGGTCGTTGGCTCGGGGGACCATCAGCGCCTCGGAGTTGATCGGCTCGCTGTTACGGAGCAGCCGCCCCTCCACTCTGACGCGGGCGATTGGCGAGTTGGGGCGTGTAGCCAAGACGCTTTACCTGCTGTCCTACCTCGACGACGAAACTTATCGCCGGCGAATCCTCACGCAGTTGAACCGAGGGGAGAGCCGCCACGGCGTAGCCCGGGCGGTCTTTCACGGTCAACGCGGCGAAGTCCGCCAACGATATCGCGAGGGCCAGGAAGACCAACTCGGAGCGTTGGGACTGGTCGTCAATATGGTGGTACTCTGGAACACCCTGTACATCGACGAGGCGCTCGCTCATCTGCGTCGCCGGGGCGTCGAGACGAAAGCCGAGGATATCGCCCGGCTCTCGCCCTTGGGGTACGAGAACATCAACTTCTTGGGAAGATACTCATTCGCGTTGTCGGAATCCGTCGCCCGAGGCGAGTTACGACCACTGCACGATCCAGAGGACACAGGTAGAGAGGCCGGGCCGAACGCGGCTTAACCCGACTTTCTGTTCCGATGATTGTCGGACCCCTAAAAGCCTCGGAAAACCAAGGCCCGCCGCTCTTGCCGATCGACTTGGATCATCGAGAGTGCGGGAGAACCCATTTACCGGGGAAATTAACAGCGAATCAACTCTTCCTACAATCCTCGATTGCTGCTAGACTGGTCGCCAGACTAGTCGATTGATTGGAGGTCACATGGAATCGTCCATCGGGTCCTATGAAGCAAAGACGCACCTCCCCCAGCTCCTGGAGCGGGTGGCCAAGGGTGAGCGAATCACCATCATGAAACGAGGCGT
>JBDTIR010000006.1:0-4340 GCA_039936275.1 Isosphaeraceae bacterium
CGGTGATCTTCTTGGAGAGGTCTCCATTGGCGACCGCCGTGGTGACTTCGGCGATGTTGCGGACCTGGTCGGTGAGGTTGCCCGCCATGCTGTTGACGCTGTCGGTGAGGTCTTTCCAGGTGCCGGCCACGCCTCGAACTTCGGCCTGACCGCCGAGTTTCCCCTCGGTGCCGACCTCTCGGGCGACCCGGGTGACTTCCGAGGCGAACGAGCCAAGTTGATCGACCATCGTGTTGACCGTCTTGCCGATCCGGAGGAATTCCCCTTGGACCGGTCCCCCTTGGTTTTCGAGCGGAACTCGTTGGGAGAGGTCCCCTTTGGCGACGGCGCCGATGACCCTGGCGACTTCCTCGGTGGGCTGGACCAGGTCGCCGATCAAGGTATTGATCGAGTCGACCCAGGCGGCCCAGGAGCCGCTCGCCCCGCCGATCGAGGCGCGCTGAGAGATCCGACCTTCCTTGCCGACGACCTGGCCGATTCTGGCGAACTCGCTGGTGCTGTTCTCCAGCAAGTCAGCGACGTCATTGTAGGCGTCTGCGATCGCCGAGCCGAGGACCGTGCCATCGACGGGCAGGCGGGCCTGAAAATCGCCGCGCTTCAGCGCTTTCAAGGCTGTCAAGAGTTGCTTGGCGTCGATCTGGCCATTCGTCGCCGACGCGACGGCCGCTCCGTGACCGAAGGGGGGAACCGGGGCTTCGGTCGGGCCCTGGCCGTCCGCCATCGGGGTCTCATTCATGGCCATCGCCGCATCCTCAATCTCGGTTCGCCTGGTTCTGGTTGTACTGATCAAACGGGCGCGGGCTGCCAGTGGGTTGAGCCCAAAGGTTCGTCACACCTGGATAAGTCTTGCCGATTTTCTGACTCACGGACGAGAGAGCCAGGCATTTTACCATCTTGGGGACGGTTCACGCACGCTCCTCGTTCCAATCATTCGCAGACGCTTGTACGTCGCCCGCTGGCATTGGGCATGGCCATCGCGGGTGCAACGCCAAAGGCCGAACGAGGTGGGAGCCAATGGACGCACCGGAACCGTTCTCATTCGTTGAGGTTTTCCGACGCCTGCGCCTAATGGACCAACAGCCCGCGAACGAACCGTTCTCAAAAGGGGGGGATCGTTTGAGAATTGCAGGATGCCGTTCCGCTGTTAACCGCGGCCCCAACGCCGGGATGGGAGCGCATCGAACCGGCCGGTCGGTGCGCTGAACCGGACGCCGACTTGCCAGAGCATCTCGGGCTGGTGCTTGGCCAGCAGATACTTCATTACCACCTCGTCCGACGGCGGCATTCCGGGGTCCTGGAACACGACGCAGAGCCGAGCCTCGCCCCGGCCGGTCCTGGCGTCCCAGACCTCAATCAGGGCGTGTGGCTGGCGAGAAATCCGGTAGAACTTGTCGCCGTGACGCACGGTCACATGGTCGAGCCTGCAAAACTCGTCGAACTCCTTGGGATCGACGACGTCGCGCACCAACTCGGCGGCAACCAGCTCGGGAACCCCCGTCTGGTAGGCTCCGGCGTCGAGCTGCATCGGCTCGTCGTCTCGGGTCGGGCCGGGAGTGCTGCGCCCCTCGACGACCCGATTGACCTCCCACTCAACCAGCCTGGCATAGCCTGCACGGAGCGCCGGACTGGCGATGACCATTTGAGGAAACCCGGCGGCCACGCGCACAACCTCGTGCGCAAAGGCGTTAATCTCGCGCTGGAGCTTGCTCATCCAGAACCGAGGGGTCTGCACGCGGTCGGTGTCCGAGTATCGGAACACATGCGGGCCAACGTCGGGAATCTTGACATCGACTTCGCCCCCCTCGCGGTTCAACGTGCGCAAGACGGCGTCGTAGGTCTCCTGGCCGCGTAAGAACCGCTCGGCGGCATCCTGGTGCCCCTGGTTCTTGACCCGGACGGTTCGATAGCCAGGCCTGGCCGTGAACCTGGCTTCGCGAGACCTCGGGTCCAGGGGGCATCTGTCGTCGCTGGCGTCGATTTCCCAGCGGAGGTAACCTGTGCGAATCATGTTTGGATCGCGGATGGTCGATGGCGGGACGCCGTTCCAGGCCGATTCCGCAACGCCCTTACCCTCCTTGGATCGCCGGCACGAGGATGATCTCCGGAGCCTCGGCGTCGAATTGGCGAATCGGCGTCGTGCGACCGGGACCGTCGAGCCGGAAGGCCATCCGCCCGGGGGTGAGGTTCTCGGTAAACGCCAAGGCGGCGCGTGAGACGGTCTCCGCTCGCTTCGGGTCCCACTCGGCCAGGCACAGGTCGCCGTGGCCAGTCTTCAGCAGCCGCAATTTCGACATGACTCGCTCGCTCCGTCCAAAGTCCAGTCGCCCTGGTGTCGAGGTCTGAACCACCAGACCCGAATCTCCATTCTTGGAGAGCGGAGGGTCCAACGCAACGCCCCGCTCAAGAAGGCCGACCCGTCCACCGGATCGGGATGAGTCGTATTGTAATCGCTCCCAAGGGCCGGAACCAGAGTCAATGTCGTCAAGGTCGCCGGATTGAGTCTCCGGCGTCGTCAACGAATCAACAATACACCTGATCCCATTCCGAGGAGATCGACGTTCGAGCTTCGAACGGTCGGCATAGATTGAGGATGACCTGGTTCGATCGTCAACGAGAAAACAATCATATTAACTAACAAATACAATCATTTTTGAGGATTTTATCCATGAAACATCCGAAGATAAACGGTCATCGCCCGTTCGACGCGGCGGGAATAAGGAAAGAGTTGGGGACGAAGGCCGCCGGCGCGGCGGGTGTGCAGGGTCTGTGGCTGGACGAACTCCCGAAGGCCGAGCAGGCCACGAGTCCGGCCGATCCCGCTGCCTTTGACTCCGCCAAAGGGGGCCGCTGCGTGTGCAGACGGGGCCACGGCGTCGTTGACGGCGATCATGCCGGCGTCGAGCCGATCGGCCATGGCTCGGGCCGCTTGGCGGTCACGACCCCAGACGCTCGCGGCCAGACCGTAGGGGCCCGTGTTCGCGGCCTTGACGGCCTCCTCGGCACTGGCCACGCCACGAACCAGGACTACCGGCCCGAAGACGCCTGCCAGAGTGGTTTCCACATCAGCGGTCTCGGCCTCAAGGACCGTCGGCGCGAAGAACCAGCCTGGACCCGGCAAGGGGTCGCCCCCGGCCGCGATTCGTGCTCCCGACTCAACGGCCGCGCCGATGAATCGCTCAAACCGATCGCGGGCGTCGGCCGAGATCAAGGGGCCGACGTCGATGTTGCCGGTCGATGGATCGCCGACGCGCAGCGACCGGGCCAACCCAGCCAAGGCGTCCACCCAGGGGGTTGGATCGCCGACAACATAAATTCGTTTGACGGCAATGCACGTCTGGCCGCTCCCGACGAACGCCGACCAGGCCAGGGCCCGCGCTGTGGACTCCAAGGGAGCGTCGGGCAGAACAATTGCCGGGTCGAACCCGGAGAGTTCGGCCACGGCGGGAATGCCTCGACGGGCCAGGGATTCCAGAACCTTGCGGCCGTTGGTGATGCCTCCGGTGAAGAACCCTTTATCAATGTCCGCGTCGATCAAGGCCCGGCCCACGTCCGCACCCCCCTGAACGGTGGACACCAGGCCAGGCGGTATCCCGGCTTCCGTCAAACTGTCCTGGAGTCGGGTGCCGGCCAGGGCGGCCAGTTCTGACGGTTTCCAGACCAGGCCGCAGCCGGCGGCGAGCCCCTGGGCGATCGCGGGCGCGGCCAGCAAGAGCGGATAGTTCCAGGTGCCGATCATGCCGACGACCCCGATCGGTCGCCAACGCAACCGAGCTGAAGGGACCAGCAACCAGCGCTGCCAACCTGCTCCAATCCGCTCATCGGCCAGGGCAGGGCCCGCCCGCTTGACCGTCCAGCGGAGGGCGTCGAGGGTCGCCACGACCTCGGCCATCGCTTCACTTCTCGGCTTGCCGACTTCCGCCCGGAGCGCATCGGCCCAGGCGTCGGCGTCGCGCGCCAAAAGCTTCCACCACCGTCGGATGACCGCGCGGCGCTCGCGCCAGGGGGTCTCCGCCCAACGTCCCTGGGCCTGCCGGCAGCGGGCGACGATCCCGGCGACATCTTCGGTCGGCGTCACCGACACGCGCCCCAACTCGACCCCGTTAGCCGGGTTCCGGATGATGAGTTCAGGGGTTTTCTCGATCGTTACGTGTTGCATTGTTTGGCATGTTTGAATTTTGAGACGTGTTCGAAATCTCAACGCCGCACATTCGATCGACGCCCCTCGATCGGCCGACGGTCTCCTCGAGGGCCTTCCGAAGCCGGTCGAATTCCTTTTGCGAGGAAACCTGACCGTCCAGCATTGCCGAACTATCACCTGTGTACATTAACATGCCGAGATT
>JBDTIR010000007.1:0-8803 GCA_039936275.1 Isosphaeraceae bacterium
AGCCGGAGCTTGGCTATCCTGCATCCTGCCGAGAAGCCCGCTTCACCCTTTCTTGTCCCCTCTCCCTCTGGGAGCGGGTTAGGGTCGGCCGATGAACGTACCTCGCCCTTTTTTTCTTGGAATCCCATCAAATGGGTTCGACCTTCAAAGGATCAGTGCCATGATGAACGCATCGTTCCCGGCGATCCGACGCCGCGCCATCACCGCGTTAGCCCTGGCGATTGGATTCGCCCCCCAGGGTCTTCAAGCACAGGAGGGAGCGACCGCACCCGACCCGGCCGTCGCCGAGGTCACCAAGGCGGGCGGCAAGGTTGACCGCGACGACAAAGGGGAAGGCAAGCCCGTTGTCACCGTCAACTTCGCCACGACCTCGGTCGGCGACGAGGCGATTGACCTGCTCAAGCCGTTCACCTCGCTCAAGAAACTCTCGCTCAACGGCACCAAGATCACCGACGCCGGCCTCGAAAAGCTCAAGGACCGGACCAGCCTTGAGAAGCTCTACCTCGTCGATACCAAGATCACCGACGCCGGCCTCGAACACCTGAAAGGCTTGACGAACCTCCAGGTCCTGAGCCTCGTTGGCACCGAGGTCACCGACGCCGGTCTTGAACATCTCAAAGGCTTGAGCAATCTTCAAGACCTGTTCCTCTACGGCGCCAAGGTCACTGACGAAGGGGTCAAGAAACTCAAGGAAGCGTTGCCGAAAGCGAAAATCGAGAAATAGAAGCATACCTCCTCGTTGTGCGTATGAAGCACGCCGATTTCTAATTCGAATTCGGCGTGCTTCACACGACGTACATCCAGATGAATGCCCGAGAGGGGGGATCGAGCGCCATGAGCCAGATCGACGACGCCCGACAGGTCTTGCGGGAAACCTTCGGCTTCGAGGACTTCCGCGACGGTCAAGGGCCGGTCCTCGACGCGCTCCTGGCCGGTCGATCCACGTTGGCTATTTTCCCCACGGGCGGCGGCAAGAGCCTTTGCTACCAGCTTCCGGCGCTCTTGTTTGACGGCCTGACGGTGGTCGTCTCGCCATTGATCGCCTTGATGAAAGACCAGATTGACTTCCTGACCCGCCACGGCGTCGCCGCCGCCAGGCTCGATTCCAGCCTCGACGCCGCCGAGGCCCGCCAGGTGCTCGCCGACCTTCGCGCCGGCAAACTCAAGCTACTCTATGTGTCGCCGGAACGCTTGGCCGGCGGCCGATTTCCCGGAACCCTGGCCGGACAGTCGATCGCCCTGCTCGCCGTGGACGAGGCCCACTGCATCAGCGAGTGGGGCCACAACTTCCGCCCGGAATACATGAAGCTCGCCAAAGTCGCCGACGAGTTGCGCGCCGATCGAGTACTCGCCCTCACCGCGACCGCCACGCCCGAGGTCGCCAAGGCAATCGCGAGAGCCTTCCGGATCGACCAGGCCGACGTCATATCCACTGGATTCCATCGGCCAAATCTGTTCTTGCATGCCACCCATTGCCGTGAACACCAACGGCTCGCCTTGCTGATGGACCGGCTCAAGGAACGCGCTCCGGGGCCCGCGATCGTCTACGTCACCCTCCAGCGCACCGCCGAAGACGTCGCGGCGGCCCTCAGCGGGGAAGGGTTCGACGCCGTCGCCTACCATGCCGGCCTCGACGCCGACCGCAGGCACCGCCTCCAGGACCGGTTCATGGCCTCGCGGAGCACGATCGTCGTCGCCACGATCGCGTTCGGCATGGGAATCGACAAGGCTGACATCCGCGCGGTCTATCATTATAACCTGCCCAAGAGCCTCGAAAACTACGCCCAGGAGATCGGCCGCGCCGGCCGAGACGGCCAGGACGCCCACTGCGAAGTCTTCGCCTGCGCCAAAGATGTAACGACCCTGGAGAACTTCTCGTACGGCGACACCCCCACGCCCGAAGCCGTCGCCGCCCTGGTGCATGAACTGCTCGGCCAAGGGACGACGTTTGACGTCTCGACCTACGAATTATCACAAGAACATGACATTCGCCCCCTGGTCGTCGAGACCTTGCTGGCCTATCTGGAGCTGGAAGGGGTCATGGAGGCGACCGGAGCGTTCTTCTCCGAGGTCAAGTTTCAGCCCGCGAGGCCGTCGGCCGAGATCCTCGCTCGGTTCGACGCCGACCGCGCCGCGTTCCTCCGCCAGATTTTCCGCCAGGCGCGCAAAGCGGCCACCTGGTTCACCCTCGACGTGCCGGCCGCGGCCAGGGCGTCGGGGGAATCTCGCGGACGGATCATGACGGCCCTGCACTACCTGGAAGAGCAGGGGGACCTCGTGCTCAAGGTCGCCGGCGCTCGCCGGGGATACCGCATGATCGTAGACGCGCCCGACCTGGACTGCCTGGCTGCCTTGATGTCCGCCCGGTTCCTCGATCGCGAGCGCCGAGACATCGACCGCGTACGGCTCGTGGTTGATTATGCGCGGGCGACGGACTGCTTGACCCGTCGCTTGCTGACGTACTTTGGTGAAGATTTGCCCGCCGATTGTGGACATTGCGACCGCTGTCTGGGAATCATCCCTTCCCCGTTGCCCCCGGCGACGGCCAGAGCGCCCGGCCCGACCGAGTCAAGGCGGCTGGCTGACTTGCGGGCCGAAGGACACCTTGCCCTGGCGACCCCCAGGCAACAGACCCGCTTTCTCTGCGGTCTGTCGTCACCGGCCACCGTGCGCGCGAAACTGACTCGCCACCCCACGTTCGGCCTCCTGGACGACGTCTCATTCGCGCGCGTCCTCGTGTTCACGAACAGCGAGGACCATACTTCAGAGGGCCCGTGAATCAAATTGAAATATCGCGGTATTTATTTTTATTTATTATATATATTAAACGAAAGAACATTTCATTGTAATTAATACACACCCCGATCTTTACCCGATTTTCGGTTCTGGCGAGTGGGGCCTTGTCGTTGCCCGTCATGTGATATAATCCCAGTACGAGCGACGTCGGGGCGGAGGCCCCGGACGTCCTTCACGGACCGACTCGGCGCGGGTCTTTGGGACCTCTGAATGAGTCCCAGCATTCTTTTGCCGTCGTCGAGTCCGCCATTTGATTGAGCTTTGCCCCTTCTGAACAGCACCCAAAAGGAGCGGAGTACGGACGGATCGCGGATGCTTCGGGTCGGTCTTCGATCGCGGTCAAACGTCGGTGGACCCCGGACGGTCCCCAACGAGGTCCGCCCTTCGACAAGTTCCCGGCCTTATCCCGAAGCCCGACCGACCCTCCAATGCCCGCTCCGAAGGTGGGAGGATCGACCGCGATGCACCCCGTCCGACCGTGCCGTGCAGCGTGGCTGCTAGGGGCCTGGCTAGCCTGGACCGCCACCTGGGTTTCCGCTCAAACCACAACCAGCCCCACAGCGACCCGGGAGGTTCCTCCGACCGCCTCCGCCTCGGACGACGCCGAACTCGCCCTGCAACGCGCCCTCGATCTGGAACGCCAGTACAAATGGGCCGCCGCCATTGAAGTCTATGAAGACGCCCTCCAGCATTGGCCGGCCCGAACCGAATTCCGTCACCGCCTTCGCCTCTGCGAGATCCACTCCAAACTCGTCCGCCGCTATCAGGACAAGAGTTTCAACGCCGTCCTGCTGAAGCTGCCCCGCGACAAGGCGCTCGGCCTCTACGACGAATTGCTTGACCGGATCGCGACCCATTACGTCGAGCCCGTGGCGATGGAACCCCTCTTGCGGCGCGGGTTTGACAACCTCGAAGTCGCCCTCCGCGATCCCGCCTTCCTCCAGGCCAACGCGCCGGGCGCCGAGGCCGCGCGAGTGCTCTGGCTCCGCGACGCCTACCGCAAACAACGGTCGATGGTCAAGGCTCGCGACCACGCCGAAGCCAAACTCCAGGTCGCCGCCGCCTGCGACCTGGGCCAGAAAGCGCTCGGCGTTCAACCCGCCGCCGTCGCCCTGGAATTTACCTTCGGCGCCTGCGACGCCCTCGACGACTACAGCAGCTATCTCACCCCCGACAAACTTGACGACCTCTACGCCATGATTGACGGCAACTTCGTCGGCCTCGGCGTCGAGCTGAAACTCGATGATCAAGGGCTCTTGCTGGTCGGTGTGATCCGGGGCGGCCCCGCCGCCGACGCCGGCCTGCAGATCGGCGATAAAGTCACCCACGTCAACGGCCGAGCCGTGCGCGGGCTCGGGCTCGACGAGGCCGCCGGCAAGCTGCAAGGGGCCGAACACACCTCCGTCACCATCATCGTCCTCCACGCCAACGGCTCCTCGCAAACCTTGACGCTCGTCCGCAGGCCGATCGAGGTCCAGAGCGTCGCCCAGGCCCGGATTGTGGATTCCACCAGCGGAGTCGGTTACATCCAGTTGACCGGGTTCCAGAAGTCGTCCACCGAAGAACTCCGCCGGGCGATCGCCAACCTGAACAAGCAAGGGATGCGTTACCTCGTGCTCGACCTGCGCGGCAACCCCGGCGGTCTTTTGAACATCTCGGTCGAGATCGCCGAGGGGTTCCTTGACAACGGCGTCGTGGTCTCGACCCGAGGCCGAGCCCCTGGCCAGACCTCGACCTACCAGGCCCACGCCGCCGCCATCTGGCGCATGCCCATGGCCGTCCTGATCGACCACGACAGTGCCAGTGCCAGCGAGATCCTCGCCGGCGCCTTGAAAGACCACCGCCGAGCTATGGTCCTTGGGGAGCGCAGCTACGGCAAAGGCTCCGTCCAGAGCATCTTCCCGCTTCGCTCGGCCCCCGCCGGCTTGAAGCTGACCACCGCCAAATTTTACTCACCCCAGAACCGCCCCTATAGCGAGCAAGGCGTCTCCCCCGACGTCCCCGTCGCCGTCCACCTCACCGCCAAGCCCGCCGACCCCGACGCGCCTCCCCCCTCGGTCGATTTCGGCGACCCCACCCGCGACCCCGTCCTCTCCGAAGCCATCCGCCAGGCAAGACATCAGGTTTCCAAGGCAGGATAAATCTCCCGTAGGGCGGGTGAAACCCGCCGAATTCCGTTCTGGTCAGAGATTCTGCTTCGGAGAATCCGACATGAGCGCGGGTGCCACTGACCAAATTCGTTGTTTGGGTTGTGATTTCGCCGTGTTCGGCGACGAGATCGCACCCGATGATCTCTCTCGTCAGATTGGGATCAACCCGGATTGGGATATGCCTCCCTGCCCGCCATCGTACAACCGAAAGGGCCTCATCCGGAAACGTGGTCACAGAGGATGTTGGTTGCTTCGAAGCAACCATCGCATTGCGTCCGAAGACGTCAACGATCATCTGCGCTTCCTCCTCTCGATCTTGCGGCCCCATCGCGAGACGATACTTACCGCTGGTCGCGGTGGGATCATTTCGTTCTCAATTTCATGGACGGGTGCCGGGTATCCATGGTCGTCCAGCCCTACAATCGCCGCGGATTGCATCACCGGAATCAGCGATCTGGGCGCTGAACTCGGCATAACATGGCGGTGTGTCAGTCGGTCTAAGTAATGCACAGCGCTCCCCGACTAAACCCTCCAGTCATCCGCCCGCCTTCTGGTTCCGGAAGCCCAGCACAGCCGCAGACCACCTCGACCGCAAATTCTGGCCGTTCGTAATTTTAATCCGTCACGGTCAACCTAACATCCATACCGCATCAATACCTTTTACAGAATAATCTATGCCCTGGTTCTATCTCACGATCGCCGTCGCGTCGGAAGTGGTCGCCACGTCCATGCTCGAGGCCGCCGAGGGGTTTACCCGATGGGCGCCTTCGATGATTGTCATGGTCGGCTATGCATCGGCCTTTTACTTCCTCTCGCTCACCTTGCGGACTATCCCGTTGGGCGTCGCGTATGCCGTCTGGTCGGGCGTGGGGGTGGCGTTGGTGTCGCTGATCGCCTGGGTCGTCTATCGGCAGACGCTTGATCCGGGCGCAATCGTGGGTATCGCCTTGATCGTCGCCGGGGTGGTCGTGCTCAACCTCTTTTCCAGGGCGTCAGCCCATTGATCGGATCGTTGGTTTGAGTATGCTTGAATAAGGCTTGTACCAACCCCTCGGGGTCTGGCGAACGGAACCGAGTTCATCGGGAGGTCTCATGGACCGCAACTTCCACGTCGTCATCGAGCGTGATTCCGAGGGCTACTACGTCGCCTCCGTGCCAACGCTACCGGGCTGCCACACGCAGGCCAGGTCGCTGGACCAACTTGCCGAGCGGATCAAGGAGGCGATCGTCCTCTACCTGGAGGTCGAGGGCGAGAGCGCGAACCCCTTGGAGTTCATCGGGATCCAGCAAGTCACGGTCTCGCCATGAAGAAGCGACCGGCCTTGACCGGGAAGGAAGTCGTCACCGCGCTGAAGAACGCCGGCTTCGCGGTGATCCGGACTCGTTCCAGTCACCACTTCATGCAACATCCAGATGGCCGGACCACGGTCGTGCCTGTTCATGCGGGCGAGACGATCGGCCCGGGATTGATGTGCAAGATCCTGCGTGATTGTGAGCTGACCCGTGATACGTTTGCCGACTTCTTATGAGATGAGAAAGGTTCACCTCTTCAAAAACGAATCGCCCTTGGGGACGCCGGACCCATCGTCGGATAGAATGAATTCCTTCCAAGGATGAATGTCGTTCGTCGCCCTTGTTTGTCAACGCGATTGGCTGAGTCCTTCATGTCCGATGGCACACGATCCCCCGCGCGACTCGACCCCTCGCCCGCCTGGACGGTCGTAACCGAAGCCCCTTTGACGGCCCTCAGCTTCGCCAGAGAGGCGACCTTGGTCCTCGCCAGCGACGAGTCCGACCACCTGACCTTGATCGACCTGAACGGTCAAAAACGCGCTTCGACGCGGGTCGATGGTCGGATCATCGCCGCCGAAGTCAGCGATGACGGTTCCCTCGTGGCGGCCTTGATCGCGGGGCCCAAGCTGCTCTTGTTAGACGCCGAGCTGGCCTTGATCGACGAACGAACCACCTTGACCGAGCCGACCGCCCTGGCGATCGACCCGCACGGCCGATACATCGCGGTCGCTTCACGTCTAAACTTGACAGGTTTGTACACCCGTTACGGCCGCCAGGCCGGGCGATTCGAGACCCAGCAACCCCTGTCCCACCTTCGGTTTATTGCCAGCCTGCCGCTCCTGGTCGTCGCCTCGGCCTACGGTTCGATCCTGGGCATTGAGCTTTCCCCGGGACGTTCCCCGGGGTCGCTCCAGGCCGAGGAACTCTGGAGACAGCAGCCGATGTGCAATATCGGCCGCCTGGCGGCCAGCGGCGACGGCGGCATGATCCTCTCCAGTGGTTACACTCATGGAATTCAGAGGTACGACGCACAAGGCCATAACGAAGGGTCGTACCACCTGGGCGGCACCGTCGCCCACGCCGTACCTGACTTCGCGGGTCGGACCATCGCCGTGGTCACGACCGAGGGGGAACTCGCCCTCTTGAACCGAGGCGGCAACGTGCGCTGGAAGACGACCCTGAGCCGGCCCGCCGTTGGCCTGGAGTTCGACCCGCTCGGCCGGTTCGTGATCCACGGCTTCGCCACGGGCGAGATCACCAGGCTCGACCTGGAACCCTCGGGCCGACCGCAATCCTCCGCCAAGAAGGCGCTCGGCGGCTCGGCCGTGTCGTCGTCCCGCTCGGGCATGGGCTCGGTTCGCTCTCCAGACTGGACGGCGCCCGTGGCTCAGACCGCCGACCAGGCTGAGACGGCCGTCCTGACCGTGCTCGACAACCCCCCTCGGGTCGGCGTAATCACCAACACCAACCGGCTCCAGGTCTTCACCAACACCGGCGGCACCCTGGGCCAGGCCCCCGAGATCATCGGCGTCGGCCGGATCTTGCGCACCGCTCCAGGCTGGATCGCCGCGGCGACCGACCGCATGATCGTGCTCTATGACGCCCGCCGCAACGGCGCTCAGCGGGTCGATATGTCGCTCTTCGAAGTCACCCACCTGATCGTCCGTCCCGATACCTACGGCCTGGCGATCATCCAGGAACGCGACCGGATCGGCCGGGCCACTCCGGCAGGGCGCTGGGTCTGGACCCGCGAACTCAGGTCGCCAGTCGAGGACCTGGCCCTCGGCCCCGACGCCTTGACGGCCGTTTCTACCGAGGACGGCAGAATTCTGGTCTTCGACCCCGCCGGGGAACCATTCGGAACCTATACCGCCAATCCCGGTGAGCCTCTCTGTCTGGTCGAGGCCCCCGACGGCTCGCCGCCGGGCCTGGCCTGGATCAGCCTGGACAGGCGCGCCCAGGTCGTGCGCGGGCACCGCGCCGACGGCCGCCCGGTCTGGGAATCACCGATCCCCTGGGAAGGCTGGCAGTTATACCGTGTCGGCCCGCGGGTGATCATCACCGCCCCCGACGGCCGAGCCCTGGCCTACGACGGCACCGGCCACCCTCGCGGCCAAAGTCGCGCCGAGGCGTCGCAAGGGCTGTTCTTCGCCGGTCCCAACGGCCAAGTCCGTCGGATCGTCCGCCAGGGAGTCCACTTGATCTGCACGGAACTGAACGGTCGTGTGCTCTGGCGTACTATCACCGACGAGCCGCTCGGCCCCCTCGCCGCCGGACCAGCCGGCGCCGCCGCACTCCTCGGCCGGTCCTTAGCCTGGTTCGCTGACTCTGGTCAGGACGCCGACTCAACGAAACCGCCGTCTGGAACCGAAGATCACTAAGCAAGCAATCGACAAACGGCGATCCCCGGAACAAGGCGACGGCGGTTGACCCGATCACACCCCCCAACTCTAGCAATGAGGACCGCGTACTGTCAGGACTGTTAATGATTTGTGGCAACACCGTGCCCCGTTCTCCAGCGTTTGATTCAGAACATGGATGACCAAAAATTACCACAAAGCCGC
>JBDTIR010000008.1:0-3505 GCA_039936275.1 Isosphaeraceae bacterium
GCCGAACCGGGCCGATATCTGGTTGATCCCGAGTCAGGGGCGCCACGATACCGGGTCGATCCGGGGATCAACGGCATCGTCAAGACCCGCGCCGACGGTACCGAGGCGACCAAGTTCACCCCCGCGCAGCCGGCCCTGTTCGCGGTGATTATTGACGGGATCATGACCGGTCAACTCCCCTGGGTCCTGGTCGTGCTCGGGGCTTTCCTGGCGATCGTGATGCAACTGGCGGGGGTCTCAGCCCTGGCGTTTGCGGTAGGTGTGTACCTCCCGTTGGCGACCACGGCGCCGATCTTCATCGGCGGCCTGGTACGCGCCGTGGTCGACCGCTATCACAAGATGACGCCCGAGGAGTCGGATTCGAGCCCGGCCATCCTGATGTCCAGCGGCCTGATTGCCGGCGGCTCGATCGCCGGCATCTTGATGGCCTTGCGCGAGGTCGCTCCCCCTTTGAAGCGAGGACTCGACCTCTCGGCCTGGCTCCCCAAAGGGTGGAACGAGTGGCCAGGGCCAGCCTTGGCGGCGTTCGGCCTGCTGGTGGTGATCTTGCTACGGGTCGGGCTCAAGACACCAAGCCCTGCCGTCGAGGCCGCGTCCCCCGACCTTGCGAAACCTGGCGAGATTTCAAACGACGACAAATAATTAAGGACCCATTGTTATGATCGCATGCCGCAACATCATGCTGTCCGCCGTGACCGTGGTCCTGATGGGAGGTGGGTTCGTGCAAGCCGACGAGGGAATGTGGGTCTTCAACAATCTGCCGTTGACGCACCTCAAAGAGAAATACGGCTTCGAGCCAACGCCCGCATGGATCAACCAACTCCGCTCGGCGGCCGTGCGGTTCAATAGCGGCGGCTCCGGGTCGTTCGTCTCGACCAACGGCCTCGTGATGACCAATCACCACGTCGGCGCCGACACGCTTCAAAAAATCAGCACCAAGGAACATGATTACTACAAGACCGGGTTCCACGCCAAGACCCTGGCCGAGGAAGTCAAGGCCCCCGACCTGGAGCTGAACGTCCTGGTCGAGATCAAGGACGTGACCGACGCGGTCAACGCCAAAGTCGGCAAGGACGCCAACGACGCCGATGCGGCCAAAGGCCGCCGCCAGGCGATCCTGGAGATCGAAAAAGCCTCGCAAGACAAGACCGGCCTGCGCAGCGATGTTGTGACCCTCTATCAAGGGGGACAATATCATCTCTACACGTTCAAGAAGTACACGGACGTTCGCCTCGTCTTCGCCCCTGAATTCGACGCCGCCTTCTTCGGAGGCGACCCGGACAACTTTGAGTATCCCCGCTACGACCTTGACGTCTGCTTCTTCCGCGCCTATGAAAACGACAAGCCGGCCAAGGTGGAACACATCTTGAAGTGGAGCCCGGATGGTTCCAAAGACGGCGAACTCGTCTTCGTCGCCGGGCACCCCGGTCGGACCAGTCGCTTGAACACCCTGGCGCACCTGGAATACCTCCGCGACACGAGTTTTCCACTGCTCCTGGACCTCTTGCGGAACCGAGAGGCGCACCTCGCGCACTTCGGTAAGCAAGGCGACGAGCAGGCCAGGCAGGCGAAAGAAGACCTCTTCGGGATTCAAAACAGCCTCAAAGCCAGGCTCGGCGGCCAGGCTGGTCTGAACGATCAAGACTTCATGGCCCGCAAAGGCGCGGCCGAGCGCGCTCTCCGCGATCGGATCCAAGGCGACCCCCAACGACAGGCCCAGTTTGGCGCAGCCTGGGACAAGATCGCCAGATCGCTGGACGTGGCCCGTGAAATCGCCAGGCCGTCCGCATTCCTGGAACGCGGCTTCGCGTTCGATTCCGCCCTGTTCTCGATCGCCAGAACCCTGGTTCGTTTCGCTGCCGAAGACGCCAAGCCCAACGCTGAACGGCTCCGCGAGTACGGCGAGGCGGGGCGCGACTCGCTCGAACAACGACTCTACTCCGAAGCGCCGATCTACCCGGAGTTCGAAATTTCGAAGCTGGCCAACTCGCTCGCCTTCTGGCAAAACACCATGGGCGACGACGACCCGGTCGTCCGTAAGGTCTTGCAAGGGCGGACACCAAAGCAGGCGGCCGAGGCCCTGGTCAAGGGGTCAAAACTGGCCGACGTCGCCATCCGTCGCCAGATCGCCAAAGGGGGCGCCGGAGCGATCGAAACCTCCGACGACCCGATGATCCAACTCGCCCGCCTGATCGACGCCGACGCCCGCGCCTTGCGGACCCGAACCGAAGATGAAGTTGAAGGAGTACAAAACCCCCAGTACGCCTTGATCGCCAAAGCCCTTTTCGAAGACTCAGGTGATTCCACTTACCCCGACGCCACCTTCACCTTGCGGCTGGCTTTCGGCACCGTCAAAGGGTACGAATTCAACGGCAAGGTCGTCCCACCGTTCACAACGATCGGAGGCGGGTTCGACCACGCCGCCGCGCACGGCAACACGCCTCCTTATCAACTCCCGCCAAGCTGGTTCGAGGCCAAAGCGGCGGGCCGGCTCCGGCTCAACACCCCTTTGAATTTCATCTCAACGGCCGACATCATCGGCGGCAACTCGGGCAGCCCCGTCACCAATCAAAAGAATGAAGTGGTCGGCCTTATCTTTGATGGGAATATGCATTCCCTCGTCCTTGATTTCGGTTATGATGATAAACTGGCGCGCGCCGTTTCGGTCGACTCGCGCGGGATCATGGAAGCCTTGAGGTCGATCTATCAGGCCGACGATCTTGTTCGTGAACTGACGGGCCGCGATTGATAAAATCCGGAACATCGTGTGCCGAGAACCGACGAGCCGGGCTCGCCGGCAAACCGCGATGAATTCTCAGGATTCCCTACGTTTTACCTCCCTCACGCCCTTTATGGTGTTACCGGGAGCAGACCAGGCCGGGTGCTCCAACGGACTCTGGCAGAATCAAGACAGCCGGGGGCGTTTTGTCTGCCAGAATCCGTTGGCACACCCCCGAGGCCGACCCCCATCCGCGCAATCTCCACTTTTGTGATGATAATTCGGAGCACGCTCAACGATCCTTCTTGATGGACCCGTGTGCGTCCCTTCGTTCCTTGACAATTCGAATTCGCCCGTGGCCCCGCCAAACACGTCGAATTGAATGAGGGCTTGCAATCACCAACGTTTCGTCCTCGTTCCTCTGCCGCACGCGGCAGTAGCCTTGGTCAGTGGGTGCCGAACGAAGCCAAGCCCAGTGCGCCGAGCGAACCCAAGCGTCAGAGCGCCGAGCGAACCCAAGCTCGGAGCGCCGATCGAACCCAAGCTCGGAGCGCCGATCGAACCCAAGCCCGGAGCGCCGATCGAACCCAAGCCCGGAGCGCCGATCGAACCCAAGCCCGGAGCGCCGAGCGAACCCAAGCCCGGAGCGCCGAGCGAACCCAAGGTCCCGTCGGTTGACCGGGGTTTGGGTGCCACGGGTTGTACTCAACCCGTGACGAGCGTATTGCTTACGTTGCACGGTTTGAGTACAACCTGTGGCACCCTCTCGACCTCGCCCACCGTTGC
>JBDTIR010000009.1:0-7715 GCA_039936275.1 Isosphaeraceae bacterium
CCATGATCGTCCTGCTCGACGCCAAAGGGATCGTCCAGAGGGTCCACATCGGCTACACCGAACGCGAAGTCCTGGAGCAGGAAATCAACACCCTGCTCGACGGCAAATCACTGATCAAGCCCAAGAACGAAGTCGAAGCCAAGAAGTAATCGACGACCCCGGGCGTAACCACAACCGGCCGCGTTCGTTCCCAACATGTCGGGAACGGAGCGGCCGGTTGAGCTAACTTTGCCAACATTAAATGTGATTATATGATCACAAAATTAATGTGTTGCGACAATGACGTCGTTCAGGTCCAGGCCTGAGGCGATCACGCCGTCTGGGCGGCGGAGCGAGGCGAGGTCGGTCTCATCGCCGCGCTTGAGGATCTCGAACCGGGACGGCTCGTCGGCCAGGGCGGGAATGCAGGCCATCACGTAAGAGTTGCCGATCACGTGGAGCCTGCCGGTGCGGACCTCAACCACCAGGGCGGTACGTTCGTCGATGCCGAACCCGACCAGGTCGGGGTGGTCTGCCACGACCCCCATCAGCCGTCGCACTCGGTTTCGCTTCAGGAAGTGCTGGTCAACGACCGCCCCCTGGAAGAAGTCGAACCCTTGACCAACGACGGCGTTGTCTCGGCCGTCAAGGATCGCCACTCGGGTCATCACCGCGGCCCCCGCGGAATTGCCACCGATGACGCCGCCGCGATCGAGCAAGGCACGAAGCTGACGTTCAACCTCGGTCCCGGAATAGACTTCGGTCAGGCGGTCTTGCAGGCCGCCGCCAATCCAGACCGCCGTCGCATCGGCCAACGGGCGGACGAACTCGGGATCATTGGCTTCGGCACGCGAACGAGCATGAAACAAGGCGACCGAGGCAAGGCCGTGCGCCTGCCAGTCGTCCAGGTCTCCTTCGGTCCCGGAACCATCGGTTTGCACATGAGCTGTGGGAATGACCAGGAGCCTGGCGTTTCGGCCGCCGGCCAGCCTGATGAACTCGTCTTCCACATTGGCCGGCACCGGGCCGCCGCCGCAGATCATCAGGGTGCCGCCATCGGTCACGAACCCCACATCGCCCGGCGACTCGGCGATTTTATTCAGTCGCACCAGATCGATCGACAGCGCGGAGACGGACCCCACGCCCAGAACGACCGCTGCACACAGGATAAGCTTGAACGTCCTGCCCCCTCGACCGGGGGTCGGGTCGCGAAAACGTAAGCGGATCATGCGGACTCCTTTTCAACTGGGAGTCAGAGGAAGTAAGACTCTCTCTTCCTAATACGTATCCTATAACCTTGACGGCCCAGAGACAAGTGTCAGATGACGCGATTATTGGGCCTTGTGGTTAATTTGAAACGATTAAAGCGATTTTTCGGGCCAATCGACACCAAAACTCAGGGCGACCGCCCCTAACCTGAACCTCGCTGTTCGTTCGGCGCGTTGGTTGAGTTCGTTCGGCGCGCCGGGCCAGAGCGTACCGATCTTGCCGGCAAATGCCCATGGCAAAGTCTCCTTTGAACCGGGATTTTCTGTGAACCGCCTCCAGCGATTCCGAAAGGATCGATCTGGAATCCAGGTTCATCATCGACCAGAAGACGTTGAGATGATCAGAGCAACCGATTTTGAATGTTGTCGCGCACCGCGAACGCCAAAACTTCGGTGTTTGGTCGACGTTGAGCGGAGCGAACGAACCGACGCCTTTGAATCAAATCAGCGGACGCAGGCTGCGCGTTTCGCGTTCAGGCGGGCCTGCTTCTCCTGAGCCTTGCGGGCGCGTCGATTGAGCGAGGGCGCGGCCGACGGCTCAGGAACAGGACAGGGTTCGTCCTCTGATTCCTCGGTCGGGTCCAGCGAGACGGCCAGAGAGGCCAGAAGCTCGTTGATCTTGGATCTGAAGAAGGGCGATTCCGGAGGCAGGCTTTCGAGGGTCGGCTCCTGCTCCCAAGTCTCGACCGGAGCGGCGGTTGCATTGGAACCGTGGACCCTGCGGAACTCGGCCAGGGCCCAATGTAAGGAGCGCTGATAGCGGCCTTCGTAGCGTTGTTGACGCTGCGTTTGGGCGTCTTCCTTGATCGGAATGCCGAGTTCGGCAAGCTCGCGGTCGCCTTCATCGAGCGCTTCGAGCGCCTCGGAGAGTTCGTGTCTCAAGGTGGTCAACTGCTGATCGACCAAGGTGGTCAGGGTGTTCCGGTCGGCGTCCATAGGCAAAATCCGGCTGCACGATCGCAAGGTGTGCGGGATGCCGAGCAGGTCGAACGCCAAGGTCCTTTGGGCGTCGTCCCAGAGGCCAGAGCGGCGGAGCGCTTCGCCCAGATCGTCCCAACGTTCGATCAGCCAGGCGACCCCGTGTTTGGTCGTTCGCAAGTTGGCGACCGTCCTCGAAGGGTCTTTGGACAGCTTCGAAACCAAGGCAGTGACGGCGAGTTGACGATCCTGGTCCCAGCAGAGTGAGGCCCGAGAGGCCAGGCGCTGAAGCTCGGCGATCGACACCTCAGCGCAGCGGTCAATCAAGGCGGTGTTGATGGCGACCTGTCCGATCAACCATTCCTCATAAGGACCGACCGGCTGGAACTGGGCGTTGAACTGGCCTGTTCGTTCGGCGATGACCTCGGCGAGGTCTTCCGGGAAGACGACTTCTGAGCGCATGCCGTGCTTGAGTGCGTTTCGACGCGAGGCATCCTTGCCCTCCTGCGTCCTGGGGCCTCCGGAGCGTGGTTTCTTGACTTCGGGCGGTGCCGGGCATTCCAAGGTTGCAGTCATCGGTTAGCCACCTTTCGTGGTTCAAGAAGTCGGGTCACGTCTTTCGCTGAATTCGCGTCGCCAACGATCACCCAACGCCTGATACCATCGCCAACCGAGATCGATTCTTTCCTTTTTTTGGAATTCTTCCCTGATAACGCCTGGCGGTTCCGTTCCAGGAGCCTGTGTGTCACAGGCCGAGCTGTTTCCGAAGGAATGCGGTGTACCGAACCCACAGCACTTGACACAAACCAATTGATCGCGCGAACCGGAATCGAGGGGATGGGCTGAGGGCAATCGCCGGTAATCGGGCTACACCACAATCATATGGATTGTTTCGCACAATGACTCAACAAAGTCTGTCGCATCCAGAACATCGGCAGGGGTGATGGGCCATCGCTCGCCAGGGAAACCAGGTTTGATATCGGCCTCGTGAGCGATTTTGTTCCGGCGTTGCACGATGAGTTGAAGATGGTTCTTGACATCCTTGGAAGGTCGATTGAATCTGTCGCCCACTTCGTCCCAAAGCTTGACGGTGGAGATGAGGCGGATCGCGTCGGCGATTTTATCAGCCTGCTGAAACGAAAGGACGCCATGCCTGGCACGGACCTCGGCGTCCAACCACGAACTCGTCCCGTCGGGCTGCATTCCGCTCATCACGCTTTCGATGGTGACCCGGAAGCTGAGAAACGCGGGGGTCGTTGGTCTGCCGCCCTCGATAATCTCGACCATTCCAAGCCTGGTCAGTTCATGGACGTAGTAGTCCAAAGCGCTCACACAAAGCACGATCTGAGCGCGAAGCAGGTCGGACAGGTCCAGAATGGGCGCAGTCGCATCGCCAAAATACACATACAAAGCATGAAAGTCGCGAACTCTTTGAATGCTCGCGCGAAACTGATCAAGCACCGTTTGCATGAGTCGTCATCGCGATGATTTTGTCGGCCGCTTCGGAGTACAATCTCCTGAACTCATTCATCGACGCCTTGGTCCGCTCCAAAACCACTCCACTTTGATCAAGTTGCTGGTCAGTCAAGTCAAATATAGGTGATTGATGTTGTTGTGAAAGAGCAATGAGTCCGTTGAAGTCAGACATCTGGAGGATTGGCTTCTCCGGTTGTATTCCGTTGTTCGCGTACACTTCATCCGGTAGAAGCATATTGTTCTTTCGCAGGACCGGCAGAAGCGTGGTCTTTATCGCGTCCTCGATCTGGTCGATCCAGGCCTGAAACGGCCTGGCTGGTCGTCCATCTCGTGGGCGATATTTCTGAATGATCGTTCCGAGAAACTTTGGATTCTTCACTGGATACGGGTAGATTGCTTTCTGAAGCACCGTCTGTTGTTGTGCTTTCACGGACCAGGCTCGCCACCTCGGGAGGATCGAGGCAAGCGAGTCAGTCGCCATGACCGAGAAGTAGTCAGGCGCCATCGGTACGAGAAAATAATCACTGGTCATGAGCAGATTTTGATTCATCGGACCGATGCTCGGACTCATGTCGATAAGCAAATAATCAGCTTCGTACTTCTTCGCGGTTTCCTCCAGCATGTAGCTAATCGAGCCCGGGAGGTTCTGAAGGGTTGGGAGCGAACCGGAGAGTTCCTGTGCGATGCCGAGAGTGACCTCGTACTCGGCCAATCCGATATGTCCGGGGAGCAGGAACATATTTGGTTGACCTGGTACCTCCTGGCATTCAGGCGCGACGATCGGTGACGGGCGAGATTCGAAGGCCGGGGCCAGCGCATCGCGGATGTCGAGAATCCCAGGTTGCGTGTACAAACTTTCGAAGTCTACCGCGCCCTTAAATCCAAGGATCATGGCGGTCAGGTTGCATTGTGGGTCGCAGTCCACCAAGACGACCCGCTTGCCTTTTGACGCGATCATCCAACCGAGATTGAACGTCGTTGTCGTCTTACTTACGCCACCCTTGTGGCTAAAAAGCGAGATGCGCGCAGCCATGATTCTCTCCGCGGCGTGTCCGGCTCGCAAGGACCTCGGGACTCGCCGGTTCGCATCGACCCAGGCTTTCACTTCAGTCTATCGTGTTTGCCCGTTCACCGCAACGTTCTCGACGGTTTTCGCCCGCCTTCGGATCTCACTTGACGCTCAAATCGGCTTCCTCTGGCCAGCAGAGCGGCAAGCGAATCCAAAAATTTGGCCATGCGGGCACGATCGGGATCAACGGCGACGTCAACCCGCACGATTCCAACTGGCAAGGGCGTGTGAAGCACGCCGAATTGGTTCCCGGATGGCGTGCTTCACATGCCCTACAAGATAATCGTGGTCAACCGCGTCACTCCTCGTATCATTGGGCAAGGGAGAGGATGCGCTGGCGGCCGGTTCGACGGCAGTCCCTTTTATTTTGGAAGAGGCGGAGGCTTGGTCTGATGTCGAAGGGTGAGGAAAGCGGGGCGGCTGGTTCCTTGATGGCGGATTGGATCGAGCCGACGGATCGCTCGATCCTGGAGGTGAAGACGTCGGTCGACGGCCCAACGGGGGCCTTGCCCTTGACTGAGGGGATGCTCCGCGATTGGCCGTCGGGCGACCTGTTCGGCCTGACCCAGAACGCAGGCATGGGCTGGTCGGCGGCGGAGACGGCCGGTGAGCCGTTCTTGATCCTGAGTACACAAGGAGGCGTCCGCGCTCCGGATGGGTCGCCGGTGGCTCTGGGGTATCACACCGGGCACTGGGAAGTTGGCCTGTTGGTGGAAGAGGCGGCCCTGGAATTGAAGGCGATGGGCAAGTTGCCATTCGCGGGCATGGTTTCCGACCCTTGCGACGGCCGCACGCAAGGGACGACCGGCATGATGGACAGCCTGCCGTATCGTAACGACGCGGCCATTGTTTTTCGGCGTTTGATCCGGTCATTGCCCAGGCGCAAAGGAGTGCTCGGGGTCGCTACCTGCGACAAGGGCTTGCCCGCCATGATGCTCGCTCTGGCGGGTACGCATAGGTTGCCAGGCGTGATCGTGCCCGGGGGAGTGACCTTGCCGCCCAAAGTTGGCGAAGACGCAGGCAAGATCCAGACCATTGGCGCTCGGTTCAGTCACGGTATGCTGACCTTGGCCGAGGCCGCCGACCTGGGGTGTCGGGCCTGCGGCACGCCCGGGGGCGGCTGCCAGTTCCTCGGCACGGCGGCCACGGCTCAGGTGGTCGCCGAGGCCCTCGGCCTGACGGTTCCCCATGCGGCGCTCGCCCCGTCCGGCCAGCCGATCTGGAAAGAAATGGCCCGACGGTCAGCCCGCGCCTTGGTGGAACAGGCGCGTCTAGGCTTGACGACTCAAGACCTGGTGACGGACGCTTCGATCCGGAACGCGATGGCCGTGCATGCCGCCGTCGGGGGTTCGACGAACCTGCTCTTGCACATTCCGGCGATCGCCTTCGCCGCAGGGCGAAACCGGCCGAACGTCGAGGACTGGCATGATCTCAACCTCCAGGTTCCTCGCCTGGTCAGCGTTTTACCCAACGGCCCGGTCGATCATCCGACCGTCCGGTTGTTCCTGGCTGGCGGGGTTCCCGAGGTGATGGTCCACCTCCGAGGGCTTGGCCTGCTTGATGAATCAGCCCTGACCGCCAACGGCGTTCCGTTGGGCCGCTTGCTGGACTACTGGCCGACCAGCGACCGTCGCCAGCGTTTGCGTGAGCGTTTGTTTCAGGCCGATGGGGTTGATCCGGACGACGTGATCATGAGCCCTGATCGCGCCAAAGAGCGCGGCTTGACCAGCACCGTGACTTTCCCCAGGGGCAACCTGGCGCCGGAAGGCTCGGTCATCAAGAGCACCTCGATTGATCCGAGCGTGGTCGATCATGACGAGGTCTATCGCAAGACCGGCCCGGCTCGGGTCTTTGTTCGCGAACATGACGCGATCACCGCGATCAAGGGGCAAGGCGACCGGCCGATTCAAGCCGGTGACGTCCTGGTCTTGATCGGTCGAGGCCCTTTGGGAGCGGGGATGGAGGAGATTTACCAGATTACCGCCGCGTTGAAGCACCTGCCGTTTGGCAAGCACGTCGCGGTCTTGACCGATGCGCGGTTCTCGGGCGTCTCGACAGGAGCGTGCATTGGCCACGTCGGCCCGGAGGCCCTGGCCGGTGGACCGATTGGCAAGGTGCGCGACGGCGACCTGATCCGGATCATCATCGACCGCGCCGGCTTGACCGGCACGGTGGACCTGGTGGGGAGCGATGGGGTCGAGTACGGTCCTGAGCAAGGTGCTCGGGTCTTGCTCGAACGCGCGCCGCACCCTGATCTTTCGCCCGATCCCGACCTGCCCGACGACACCAGGCTCTGGGCGGCGCTTCAAGCGGTCGGCGGTGGAACCTGGGGCGGCTGCGTCTTTGACGTTGACGCGATCATCGCCGCGCTTCAGGCGGGGACGTCCGGCCGATCCAGTCGTTGACGTTTCTTTGGTTAAGGTCAAGGCCGATCAAGGTTCCGATCCGCGGAGGATCGGGAAACTCTTCAAGATCAAGCGAGACACCCGCTCTCAATCAAGTCGTCTCGGCCTCGACTTCTGGACGCGGTAGAATCGGTTCCTCTCCCGTCGAGTTTACCTGTGACGAAAGGGCGGTGTATTGATGAGTCCCGCGACCGAACAGCTTCTTCAGGCGGCCTTGGCGTTGCCCGAAGACGAACGCCTGGAGTTGGCCGAAGCCCTGCTCGACGCGCGAAGTCCGTCGAGCGGACTCCCCTTTGATCCTGCTTGGTTGACTGAGATTCAAAGGCGCTCCGCCGAGTTCGAAGCGGGTACGGTTTCGTTGACCCCTTGGTCCGTGGTTAAAGAGCGGGGCCGACGCCGATTGGAAGCGTGATCCAGGAGTGACTCGGTTGACCACGACTTTCCTCTTGTCGTAGCGCGTGTGAACCATGCCGGCCAGGAATGGAAGATGTCGAGCTTCACCCGCTCGACAAGACTTGGCACGACCGTGCGGAGTGCGCTCCTCGACTCGCCTTTGCGCTTTGCTCCCCGTTTGCTACGGTGATGGCGTCATTTTGGGAC
>JBDTIR010000010.1:0-3639 GCA_039936275.1 Isosphaeraceae bacterium
CTCGACGGCGCGCTTGATGTTCTCGATGTTGTCGAACTCAAGCGCCGCCCGGGTTTGCACCCCGTATTTGCGCAAGAATCGGTCAATCGCCCGGCGGATCGCCAGGTCGGAATCGAAGCGGACCAGAGGCTCGCCGTCGAGCGCCTCGGGTTCAATATCTTCCTGACTGGCCAGGGGGTGCGCTGGATGCACCGCCAGGACCATCTCCTCGTTGCGCCAAGGGAGGACTGTCAGGTCTGGCCATTTGCGTGGGAACGAGATCAGGCCCAGCTCGACACTGCCGTTCTGAACCCCTTCCAGGACGTCGGTCGGGTGCAGGTAATCCAGCTTGACGTCGGCCGAGGGAAAGAGCCTCTGAAACCGCTCGATATAGCGGTTCATATGATGCAGACCCACTGAGTAAATCGAGCTGACATACACCGTGCCGACCACGTTGCTGTCGCCCTCTAGCACCTTGACCTGGTTCTCAAGCCCTTCGTAGCGGGCGATCAGGTCCTTGCACCCCTCGAAATAAACCTGCCCTTGCGGCGTCAAAATGAAGGGGCGCGTTGAGCGGTCAATCAGCTTGAGGCCGAGCCGCTCTTCCAGGTAATGAACCGCGTGGCTGGCCGACGACTGCGAGACGCCGCACTCGGCCGCCCCTCGCGAGAAACTAGTCCATCGGACCACCTCACAGAAGATTTTCAAACGCTCGATCTGCATGAACCTCAGCCCATTCGTCCGGAATCAAGTCCACCGTGGAAAACAGCCGACGCTATTTAATTTTTTAATAGTATCGACGCCGCCTTATCTAAAATCGCAATACTATAATGCATCTTGACGTTGATTCGTCAAGAGAAATCTTGAAATTCTCGGCGCAAAATTTATCCAAAAGTGCGATAGGACGGTCGTCACGGCTCATTCGGAAAGGCGAGGCTTTCGCCGATCCGTCAGGTCTCAGCGGGAGCCTCGTCCTCTTTGAGAACTGGAGATGCCCCCCTTGGCGACGGTCTTGGAGGCTGGTCTGGTCGCTCAGGGGCATCTCTGGTATGGTGCCGCGCGGTCGGGATTCGGGGCATCACCGAGCCGGCCAAACGGAAACAGGAGTCTCCCGGACGGCGCGGGGGCGCGGACAGACAGGGATGGAGGACGAACGCCCATGCGACGAATCATTCAAGTGACGGGGACGCTGGCCCTCGGCGTCATTGGCATCGGCACGGCGATGGGGCAAGGACAGCCCCAACCCGGTTCCCCGGTCGCGACACCTCGGACCACAGCAACGCCGGTCGCCAAGGGAGCACCCCCTCGGGCGGTCGATTCGCCCGCCACGACCGCCAGAATGGAAGAGTTGCTTCAGGCCTGGGCCCAGCGCAGCGCCCAGACCAAGACGCTCGACGCCAGCTATACTCGTGTCGATCGCTCGCCGGTCTGGAGCCTGGAGACCCACTACAAAGGCCGCGCGCTCTTGGTTGCGCCGAACCTGGCCTGCATCGACTTGCAGAAGGCTAAGCCGAAGCCGGGCGAAGACCCGTTCCACGAACGGATCATTTGCACAGGCGACAAGGTGTACCACTACCAAGCCACCAAGCAAATCTTCATCTACCCGCTCGACCAGCAGACCCGCAAGCGCGCCCTGGAAGAAGGCCCCTTGCCGTTCCTGTTCAACATGCGGGTCGAGGAGGCCAAGAAGCGCTACCAGATGATCCTGGTCCGCGAGGACAAGACGCACGTCCTGATCCAGATCATCCCGCAATTGCCGATCGACCGTGAGAACTTCATCCAGGCCGTCGTCCGGCTCGACAAGGTCAAGTTTCTGCCCGATGCGCTGACCCTGGTCGAACCGAACGGCAAAGACACGCAAAACTACGCATTCACCAAGATTGACCGCGACGTGGAAATTAAGGAGTCGAACTTCCGCCCCCCCTTGCCGACCAGGACCACGATGACCGGCTGGAAGGTAATCGACAATACCACCGGCAACCCGGCGCCCGAGGCGTCTGCGGCGCCTGCATCCCCTCCCGCAACGAGGGAGCCAGGAGCGGCGGTGGCCAGACCCGCCTCGCGGCCGTCGGCGAGCCGCCGCCTACGCAACTGAGGACCAACATTTCGGGGAAAGAAACGACCGAAAAGGATTGATCGCAAACCGTGGTTTCATTCTCGTCTCGACGACCGCCAAGAGACCGGGTCGAGGTGGTTTGACTCGCCCCGACGCGGTGCTTATAATCGAGACGGGTGGGATGGGGCCCCGAGCCGAGAGATGGATGGTCGGGCCGGCCCACTCGCTTCTCCGCGCCGTTGAGACCGTCAAACGCTCGGACCCATCAATCTCGGCCCGGCGCGTCGGCTCAACCAACGGTCGGGCGTGACCTGGCTGTCCCGGAGGGAGTCCGACCTTTGAAGACGAGAGCACTCCTGGAATGCCTCGGCCGCGCGGCCCTGATCGGGCTCGGCCTCGCGGCCTTCTCGTCCACCACACCAGCCCAGCCCTCGAAGGCCCAAGCTCCGGTTCAGGCCGGACAGTTCTTCACCATCGTCGAGCCAATCAACGACGAAGTGATCGAGCGAGTGCGGACGTCCGCCCTGCCGGCTATTGAACAAGCCACGGCCAAAGGGGCGCGGCCAACCCTGGTCTTCGAGTTCCGTCCTGGCGAGACCCGCCCCGGTCAGAGTTCGTTCGGCGCCTCGTCCGACCTGGCCACCTTCCTGGCCACTCGCCTGACCGGCGCGCGGCAAACGGTCGCCTACGTTCCCGAGCCGCTCTCAGGTTACGCCGTGCTCGCCGTGCTGGCCTGCGACGAGATCATCATGGGCCCCGACGCCTCGCTCGGCCCGATCTCCCCGGAAGGGGAGCCGATCACGCCTCGCGAACGCGAGACGGTTCGGGAGTTGGCCAGGCTCAAGCCTCGCGATCCCGACCTGCTCCTGGGCATGCTCGCCCCCAACGCTGACCTCCGCGAAATCCGCACTGCCGATCGCCAGGTTCATTACGTGCTGGCCGACCGCCTGCCTGAATTCGAGAAACAGCATCAGGTCGTCGAGAACCAACCAGCCTGGGAAGGAGGGCGCCGCGGCATCCTGACTGTCGAGCGCGCTCGACAAGGGTTCGTCCGCCTCGTCGCCGAAGACCGTGCCAAGATCGCCGAAGCGTTCAACCTGGCCTCGACGTCCGACGATCCCACCCTCGGAGGCCCGGTCAGTCCGATTCTGATCCGGATCGAAGGGGCGATCGACCAGGTCAAGGAGTCGTACGTCCGCCGCAGGATCGGCCAGGCATTCAAGGAGGGCGACAACCTCATCATTTTCGATATCGACAGCGAAGGAGGACTCGATCACCCGGCCGACACTATCGCCGAGACGATCGTTAACCTCAAGGATATTCGCACCGTTGCCTATATCAATGAGCATGCCACCGGGGTGGCGACCCTGATCGCTCTGGCCTGCGATGAGATCGTCTTCCACAAAGGCGGGCGGCTGGGCAACCTGACCCAACTGGTCGATGGCAGTAAACCCGACCCGCTCGACGACCGGATGACGGCGGTCCTGGCCAAGCGGGCCTTTGATCTGGCCCAGGCCAACGGGCATCCAGGTGCCTTGGCAAGGGCCATGGTCGATCCGAATGTTGAAGTGCTCTCAGCACGCGACGCTAAGACCGGCGCAGTC
>JBDTIR010000011.1:0-11060 GCA_039936275.1 Isosphaeraceae bacterium
CAGGGCCTTGCGCGCCGCCTGGTATCCGCCGCGCGACTCGTACACGCTCAGCGTATGACTGTCGGGGATGTTCCAGTTGCGGCTCAGAACGGGTTCGAACGCAGCCACGGTCAACGCTCCAGAACAAGCAAGAAGAAAATAGCGGGGCCGATCAGCTTTGACGATTGGTTGGATCGATTTCCATCAACAAGAACGATCAAGGCAAACTTGACAGCCAGATGACCATTGAATCCGATCCAAAGTCCGAGCCACGAAGACATCAACCAATAAATGACCGGATCGATCCGATCCCGAACCACGACCTGCTTAACCAGTTGACCAAGGAACCACGAGCAAATTTACAAGATTAAAGCGACTCCGCGACTGTCGAGAGTAGACCGTTTCAAGTAAGTCTGGCGCATCCGCTCTCCCGATCAAAAGGAATGGCGTTCGAGGGAAACAGGGCCTTTCTTCAACTCGTCGATCATGGCGTCCACCTTTGTTTCGTCGCTCAAGGGGCCGAAGATTCGACCGTCGTCAGCCAAGGCGGCGGGGGCGAAGTCGCAGACGCCCAGGCACTCGGCGAACTCGACGGTCAGCTTGCCGTCGGGGGTCGTCTGGCCGGAGCGGACGCCCAGTTTCTGGCAGGCGTGCGCCAGGGCTTCCTCGCCGCCGGTAAGCATGCAGGAAATCGACCGGCAGATCCAGACCCGGGTCTCGCCGATGGGCGCTTGCGGGAAGAACCCGTAGAAGCTTAACGTGTCATGCACCTCGGCGGGGGTGATCTCAAGGAGTTCGGCGATCTCGGCCATCGCCTGATACGGCACGCAGCGAAAGTGTTCGTGGACGATGTGCAGAGCAGGCAGCGTGACGGCCCGCTTGCTCGGGTAGCGCGGGATGTAGGCGCGGATTTTCTCTCGGATCGCTTCGGAGAGCATCGGCCTGCCAGTCATCGCGTCAACGGCCATCGGTCACGGTCCCCCTTGTCGTCGGAATACATTATCAGATCCACGGATCGGTCCATTCCAAGGATCAAATCTGGTTAAGGCAATGAAGGCTCAGCGGTCCAGCTCCGCGGCGATGATGTTCAGGCTGCCCATGATCGCGACCACGTCGGCGACCATGTGGTGCTTGATGATATGAGGAAAAATTTGAAAGTGGATAAACGACGGTGGTCGGGTGCGGACGCGCCAGGCGGTCTGGCTGCCGTCGGTGACGAGGTAGTACCCGAGTTCGCCGTTGGGGGCTTCGACGGCGCTGTAGATTTCGTTGATCGGAGACTCGATGCCGCGGTTGGGAATGATTAGTTCGAAGTGATGGATCAGACCTTCCATGCTGTTGTAGACCGTCGCTTTGTCAGGCAAGGGGAACTTGTCGGCGATCGGCACGTTGATCGGCCCGCCCGGGAGGCGTTCAACCGCTTGTTTGATAATCCGCAGGCTCTGGAGGATCTCTTCGATACGGACCAGGAACCGGGCGTAGACGTCGCCTTCGCTCATGTAGGGAACGTCGAAGTCGAACTCCGGGTAGGCCAGGTACGGTTCGTCCTTACGCAGGTCGTAGGTGACACCTCTGGCGCGGGCCAACGGGCCGGTGACTGAAAACTGGATCGCGTCCTGCTTGGTGAGCACGCCCACGCCTCGGGTCCGGTCGAGGAAGATCCGGTTACGGAAGAGCAACCGGCCCATATCGGCGATGACCGCCGGGGTCTCGTCCAGCACCCGCTGGACCCGTTCGATCACCTTGGCGTCGAAGTCCTGGAGCACGCCGCCAACGCGGGTGTAGCCGGGATGAAACCGATATCCCGACATCTGTTCATAAACGTCGTAAATTAATTCGCGGAGGTTGAAGGCGTACAGAAAGGCGGTAAACGCCCCCAGGTCCAGGGCTGCCGCCCCGGTGCAGAGCAGGTGGTCGCTGATCCTGGCCAGCTCGCCGATGATGACTCGGACGTACTTGCATCTCGGGGTCAATTCGATCCCGAGCAGCTTCTCGACTGCGCCATGCCAGGCCAGTTCGTTGTAGGGCGGGCTGATGTAGTTTTTGCGGTCGGCGATCGTGACATACTGATTGAAGTTCAGGTGCTCGCCGAGCTTCTCGAATCCTGAGTGGAGATAGCCGATGTCGGGCGTAGCTTTGACGACCTGTTCGCCGTCGAGCTCAAGCACCAGGCGCAAGGTTGTATGCGTGGCCGGGTGTTGCGGCCCGAAGTTGAGCGTCCAGTGATATTCTTTCTGGTTCGACTCAGCCCCAAGTTCAGGCTCGTCGAGCAGATTAGCCGCCATGCGCTTCGCACCCTTTTACGGAAGTTCGAGGTTGAGAGCCACAAAAAATCAGACAGACCCGTTTCGACGTTTTGATCGAAGTCAAAGAGCCCCAAACTCAACATCGTCAAGAATCGATCACGATTCGCTCCGCGTGATCCTCGGGAAGTTGTGCCGTTCGCCACGGCCGCGCAGGGGGTAGTCTTTACGGAGAGGAAAAGAGGTGAACTCCTCCGGCATCAAGATTCGGCGCAGGTCGGGATGACCGGAGAAGGCGATTCCGAACATGTCGAAGACCTCGCGTTCCATCCAGTTAGCCCCCAGCCAGACGGTCACGGCCGTTGGCAGGGTGGGATTGGTCTCGTTTACCCCGGTCTTGACGATGATCCGCCGTGCCGAGTCGAGGTTGAGCAAGACGTAATGGACTTCGAACCGAGGACGATCGGAAGCACGGCCGGGATACTTCAGGTAATCGATTCCGCCCAGTTCCGCCAATTGCGCGAATCCGCACTGGTCGCGGAGGGTGGTCAGGACTTCGATCAAGCGATCGGGAGCGACGTAAATCCGGAGATTGTCGCGGAATCGGACAACCTCGAAGGTCGCTTCACCGACGGTGCGCGTCAAGGTTGCCAAGGTCTCGGCGTGCGGGTCGATCTCGGTTGTGGTGTTGGCTTCCATGGGGAACTGGCCTCGATCCCGATCCGCTCTTGTCTTGTGATTACTTGGTTTCGTCGACGCCCAGGTCAGCCTCGCCGCCGGGTAAATCGAAGCCGTACCGTCCTTCGTCGGCGCGTTCACCAGCCAAGCCGTAGCCGGCGGGCAGGGCGCGTTTCTGTTGGAGCATCGCCTCGCGTTCGAGCAATTCAGGCAAGCCGTTGTTGCCGGAGATCGTGCCTCCTCGCTGGATCTTGGCTTGAAGGTCCATCAAGGACCGCAAGATTTGCTCGGGTCGAGGGGGACAGCCGGGGATGTAGCAATCGACCGGAATGAACCGATCGACCCCTTGGACCACTGCGTAGGTATCAAAGACCCCGCCCGTACAGGCACAGGCGCCCATGCTGATGGACCATTTGGGCTCGGGCATCTGGAGCCAGATCCGCTGCAAGACGGGCATCATCTTCATGGCCACTCGACCGGCGACGATTAAAAGGTCGCATTGCCGAGGGCTGAACCGCATCACCTCAGCACCGAAACGAGAAATGTCGAACCGGCTCGCGCCCGCGGCCATGAGTTCGATCCCGCAGCAGGCTGTGGCGAACGGCATCGGCCAGAGGCTGTATTTGCGGCACCAATTGACCACCGTATCGACGGAAGTCACGATCGTGTTCTCTGGAATTTCCACGCCCCCGGCCGTGTGAACCACCTCAGGGGCGTTCGTCAGGATCGTCGTGGGAGCGCCCGCCGTATCTCCGCCGGTCGTCAACGCCATTCGAACACCCCTTTGCGCCAGGCATAGCCGAAGGCCGCCGTCAGCACGACGATGAAAATCAGGATCTCGCCGAACACCAGGTTCCGGAACTCACCGGGAATTCCCACTCCCGGACCAAGCACGGCGGGCACAATGGTTCCATCGGCCCCCGGGTGCTCCATCGCGGTGACTACGGGCTGATCGCCGCTCCACTGGGCCACGGCCCAGGGGTACAGATACAGCAATTCGACGTCGAACAGGAGGAACGCTATCGCCACCAGATAGTAACGCACATCGAACCGCTGTCTGGCATCGCCGATCGGGTCCATGCCCGACTCGTAAGGCATCTGCTTGACCGGCGTCTTCTTGTGTGGGCCAAGCACGGCACTCGTGACCAACATTCCGACAGCCGTCAAGATCGCCACCACGATGAACAGGAAAACCGGTGTGAAGTCCTGATCCATTTGCGTCGTCCGTCGGCCCTTCGGGAACCGTTGGGGAAGCCGTGAGCCAATCTTTGTGAACTGTTTCACAAAGTCGGCCCGCAAAAAATCCCAGCCGATGCCGGGATGGAATGACTATGTGAGTCACGATAGCGGCGCGACGTCTCGAAAGCAAGAGGGCGCCGGTCGAAAATCGATGAAATGCCTGGCTGAAAAAGGACGGGGCGGAGTATTGTTCAGGGGCTTGGCGGCGCGGTGGAGGCGGGCGCGAGCGGCTGGGGTTGGAGCGTGGATGGAGTACGATTCGGCACGGACATTGGCTCATGGGGCCGGCTCAGGTTCTGCCCTGACCGAAGACGTAATGAGTTGCCAGGAGCAGGGCTTGTGGGCCTTCGAGACGTGTCGGAACGGGGACCGGTCGCAGCTCGGGGGGGCGTCACGGCGGGGGCGGCCGGGGTTGTCCCGACAGCTCGGCTCGACGTCGGGCGGGCGGACCTTGGGGCAGGCGCGGCTGAACGAGACTTCTTCTGGGTTGTCGAGCGTCGAGACGCGGCGGGAACGTCGCGCGCGGCCTCCAGTCTCATCCGTTCGACCGCCTGCATTTTTTTTGCCCGCACTTTCGGATCCGACTCGTTTAAGGCCTCGCGATAGGCTTGTTCGCGTTTCTGTCGGTTACGGTAAAATTCTTGGTCGGCGTCGCTGAGCCCGCTGGTCCGTCCATAGGCCTGGTCGTATCGGCGGTAGGCTTCATAATAAGGCCGGCTCCCGCGTCCCGGGGTCGCGAAGAGGTCGCCGTCGGCGGAACCTGAGGGCCGAAGGGCCGGACCAGTGCCAAATCCATTCGCTTCGAAATAACGATCAAGCTGGTTCATTCCCGAGCCGCCGGGGGCCCCTTGCTTTCCGTACATATCCACCGACGGACGGTAAGTGGGAAACGCGTAGGGACTATACGCCGCGCCGTAGGGATTATACGGATCAGTGGTTTGATGCTGTGCCCACGCGGGGCATGCCACGGCAAGCGTCAGGGCACTCGCCAACCCGATCACCGCGGTTGTCCAACCGCCACGGCTCGGACGCAACGTGTTCATCATCATCCATCCTCCCCCGGATGTCGGGAAACGCTGTTCAGGAGGCCGATCAAGACCACCCGCTCTTACCACTCACCATCGTCGAAGACCAAAGCCTGCAAAGCCGATACCGCCCAGTCTATCATGTTCCGCTCCCTGTGTCAGGCTACGACGATCAACCAGTAGGGCTATTGGCAGATTTGGTCTGGAGAATATAGGAAAAGATTGGATCAGGCAGAGCACCTGCTCTGGGGGGGGGCTATATCTCATTGAACGCGCTCTCGAAGCCGAATTTGCTTTCCTTTTCGACCGGAGAGCCTGTTACTTCATCAACAAGCGTTCTGCGTCAGGTGGCGGGTCGGTCGGTCGGGTGCCGGTCAACGGGTCAAGGCTGGTTACTTCATTACAAGCGTTCCGCGTCAGGTGGCGTGGGCATTGGTCTATTGGAAACAAGTTATATTGTATATATGCGCATGTGTATGACGTCATCTGCGGCGAGGGCGCGAGTTAGATCCGGAAGGAACCTGGTCCCGAAGTGATGGCGGCGATCCGGAATGTGGCCATTGGCGTTCCGCGTTCAATCGGCGTCACCAACATCGCCGAGGGCCCCAGGCGAAATGTCAGCCGGGTTGAGGACCTCATCTGTAAGACTGGATTTTCTAACAGGAAGTGCCTCCGGGAATTCCCCGATCTCGCGGGAATTGCCTTGGGGATGATCGGTCGTTCAGCTTGGTTCTTTGCCTTTGGCGACTTGCGTCGGGCTGGCGAGATAGCGGACCAGAGAGCGGACCTCGTGAGGAGAGAGGGGGGTCCAGAGGTCCTCGGGCATCATGGACTTATCGCTGGTTCGGCGGTCCTCGATCTCAGGCTTGGGAATGGTGATGGTCTCGTTCGCGGTGACGAGCGTGACGGCGTTCTTGTCTTCGCCTCGGAGAAGGCCAGTCAAGACGCGGCCGTCAGTCAAGGCGATGATGTGGGCCTGGTAGTCCTTACCGATCAGTGCGTTTGGGTCGAGCACGTTGGAGAGCAGGTAGTCCAGGTCGGCCCGGTTCGAGCCGGTCAGGTCGGGACCGACCTTGCCCCCGGCGTCGAACAGGGTATGACACTGGGCGCAGGTCTTGTCAAAGACAGCTCGGCCGAGCACAGGGTCGGGCGGCTGGTTGGGTTGCGAGGTGAGGAGCGTCCGATAGGCGGTGATTCGCTCGACCGTATCCTTATCCGAGACATGAACCGCGCCCCAGACTTCGGCGACCTTGGCGTCAAGTTCGGGGTCGTCGAGGTTGCGGAGTTGCCGGACCAGGTCGGCCGACAGGTCGCTCGAAGGGACCTGGTTCGCGATGACGGCCGCCATCAAGGCTTTGGCGGTCTTGACCCGGCTCGCCAGGGTGTTCAAGGCGTCCCGCCGCTCGGCCCGGGTGTATGTGTTGTACCCTTTGAGAATCAAACGGGGCGTCTCCGGGTCATTAAACGACGCAAGGCCGCGGAGAGCGGAGCTTCGGAGCAAGGGATCGCCGAGCAAGGCGTGCAGAGCAGAGGGGAGGTGCGGGTCGCGCACCTTGAGCAACGCGGTCAAGGCGTCGATCCGTTGCGGGTTTGCGGCCTTGCCGTCCTCGATGATCGCCCGCAACGAGGTGAGCGCGGCAGGGTCGCCGAAGGTGACGCCGAGCGTGGTCGCTTGGGAACGGACCCCGGGATCAACGTCGTTCCTCAAGGCAGTGGACACCTTCGCCCATCCTGGCGGCATTGCCAACGCTTGGCGACCTTTGAGCGCCTCGTTGACCCCCTGGAGCATGGTCAAGCGAGCGCTGGATGTTTCGGCCTGGCCGAGTTGATCGACCAGAAGGGCGAATGCGTCAAATGTGCCGATTGAGGCGATGCGTCTGGTCATGAACGAACGGATCAAGGGGATTCGCGACCCGGCCGCCAAGTTGGCCGCGCGTCTCATGTCGATCTCAGCCAGGGGTTCAGCGGCGTACCAGGACATCAAGGGGAGGTTATGATCGTTCGCGTCATTGGCGTGATGGATCAAATGATTGAGAACGTCCCAACGTCTCTCAGGGGGCATCCGTTGCAGGGCCGACGCCAGATAGAGACGAACGACCGGCGAGGAGTCGTCCTTGGCTAGTTCTGCGAACCTGCCGAGGGTTTCCGACGAAGGAGCCTTGGTCTCCATCGCCAGTTGAATCGTCCAGGCCCGGTTGTGCGGCGCGGGGTCGTTCAACCCTCGGGCGATCATCGCCTCGTCAAGACCCCCCGTTCCGTGCAAGGCCCAGAGCCCCTGGAGCCGGATCGTATCCAGGTCGGCGTTGAATGCGAGCCGCCGCAACTCCGTGCGAGCCTTGGGATCAATCCGCCCTCGTTCTTGCAAGATCCGCCGCGCATGCCGAGCGAACCAATCATTCTGATGAGAGAGCAAACCGACCAGATCGACGTCGCTCATGCGCGCCAGATCGACCCGAACCGGCTTTGGATCACCGTAAACGACCTTGAAGATCCGTCCATTCGTCCGATCGTGGGCGTTCACGTCGTTATGATGGCACTGGTTTTTGTCGTACCAGTCAATCATGTAAACATTGCCGTCAGGCCCCGATCGCAAGCTGACAATCTGCGACCAGAGGTCGTTGGCCTTGACGAGGTCGGGGGCGTGGCGGCCGTTGAAGCCCGAGCCTTCCGGAATGAGCAGGTCTCGGTTGATCCGGGCGCCGTGGATATTGTTCATGAAGATCGAGCCGCGATACGGGGCGGGCCAGGCGCCCCCTTGGTAGATCAGGGCCCCGGCGTGGGCGTGGCCTCCCCCAGCGGCGTCGGAACGGCCGTTCCCCGCGTGGGGCGCGGCCCCCAGATAATGGCGGTGATCAGCAATTGTTTTAATGTCGTCATACGTATACGGATTGAAGTGCTGTCCGGCCTGCCGCTCGTAGCGTCCACCTTGAATCACATGATAGAGATGAGGAATGACGCATGCGGTCAAGAAGGCTTGCCCGTGTTCATCAAAGTCGACTCCCCAGGGGTTGCTCGTCCCCTGGGCGAAGACCTCGAATCGGTGCGTGGTTGGGTGGAACCGCCAGACGCCTGCGTTGAGCGGGGTGCGGTTGGCGTCCGGGGTCCCTGGCGGGCCGACTCGAGAATGGGTGAAGACGCCGTGGCAGCCGTAGAGCCAGCCGTCGGGGCCCCAGGTGAACGAGTTCAGGGTCTCGTGGGTGTCGTGGTGGCCCCAGCCGTCAAGCTTGACGATCGGCTTGCCGTCGGGAACGTCGTCAAGGTCTCGGTCGGGGATGAACAGCAACTCAGGGGCTGCGCCAACCCAGACGCCTCCGAAGCCGACTTCCAGACCACTGACGAGATTCAACGTGTCGATGAAGACCTTGCGAGAGTCAAACCGGCCGTCGCCGTCGGTGTCCTCGAAGATCAAGATCCGGTCCTTCGCTTGATCGTCCGGCACGCGGCGGGGGTACGAGTAGGCTTCAGCCACCCAGAGCCGGTCGCGATCGTCAATGGTGAAGGCGATCGGCTGGACCACGTCGGGCTCTCCAGCGAAGAGCGTGACCGCAAACCCGTCGGGCACGGTCATCGCCTTCGCCGCCGCGTCTGGATCCAGGCCCGCATGAGCGAAGGAGTCCGGAGGCGCGACCTTAGAGCGGAGGGGAACGTCGGGCTTCGTCTCATGGAACCGAAAATCATCAAAGTTCAGGTGTCCCCAGCCGCCGCTGTGATCATCAACAAGACGGATGAATATGGTTTTCCCTTGATGGGACGAGAGGTCCACGATGACGCGCTTCAAGACTTCGGTATCGTCGCCGGAGACGCGGGTAATGACCTCGCCCTTGTCTTCAAGGACAAGTTCGACTCGCGTCGAGGGGTGCGCGCCGCCCGCGACCAGGAAGCTGGCGAACGGCCGGGTCACGATAAACGGCGACGAGGTCAGGGTTCCTTGGGGAAGGTCTCCGTTCCGCTCAAAGCTGCCGATCCAGAACCGTCCTTGGTGGGAGCTGGTCATGTCGCCCCGGCGGGCGTGGACCGTGTCGCCTTCGACCGGTTGCCCGGCGAACGCTTCGCCAGCGGCCGTCCAGTCGTTGAGCGTGCCGGTCTCAAAATCGAGGTTCAACGGCTTGCCCTTCGCATCCGTCGGCAACGCGCCTTGCACCGAAGGGCGATCATCACCGAAGGCCGAGACCGCGAGGGCCGCTGCCACCGCGGCGATCGAGATGAACCGTCTTGATAATTGCACTCGTAAATCCGATAATTGATGTCTCTTTAAAGCAAATCAACAGGTCGGGAAATCAAAGAACGAATGACAGTTGCCTGCGGTAATCGGCGAGCAGCGGCGAATCGGTGGGAAGGAGCTGGAAGACCGCCAGCATGGTCTTGCGGGCCTCTTCGCCGACCCCGGCGCGGTCGCGTTCGACGAGGTCGAGGCAGAGCTGGAGCGATTCGAGATACTGACCGACGGCGGCCAGGGCTTCGGCCAATTGAAGCGCGCGGCCGAGATCGTCCGGGTTGGCGGCAAGGTCGGCGCGGGCTTGCTCGACGTCGCCGAGTCCTTCGGCCTGGCCGCGCAGGGTCAGTTCGGCTTTGATGCGTTCGGCGTCCGGTTCCAGGAAGCCGCGACGTTCCAGGTCGGCGATCAAGGTCTGGGCCTCCACGATTTGGCTGCCGCCGAGGAGGACGCGGGCCAGGCCAATCTTGGCCCGAGGGTCGTCGGCCGCAAGTGCGACGGCTTCGCGATACAAGGCCTCGGCGCCTTTGGGGTCAGTGTGTTCCAGCCGACGGGCCTCAATGATCCTTGCCTCTGCGGGCGTGGGCACGAGGCTGTCGAGAAAGGCGCGGATCTCTCGTTCGGAGAGGACGCCGACGAACCCATCGACGACCTCACCGTCACGCATGGCGAACACGGCCGGGATCGACCGAACGCCAAACCGTGCCGCGACGTCGGCCAAGGGCTCGGTGTTCGCCTTGACCAGAAGAAAGGCACCGTCGTACTCGTTGGCAAGCCGTTCCAGGACCGGGCCGAGGATTCGGCAGGGTTGACACCATTCGGCCCAGAAGTCGATGACGACGGGCCGTTCATGAGACTGCTCGATCACGTCCCGCTCAAAAGTTTCCGGGGTCGCGTCAAGGATGTGGGGGCTTTTGTCGCTCATGGGATTCAGTGTATCAAGCGCGGGCCCTTGAGCGAAGACATTGGCCGTTATTCTTCCATTCTGAACGAATGTCCAAAATCTCAAAAGATTGGAGAAGGTTCCTGAGCAAGACAAACGTTGGAATCGCGAAGGTCGGGTTCATCGGCGTAATCGTTCAAGCCAACGATCAGGCAAACCGATCAAAGGGGAGAGAGATTGGCCCTTTGGTTCGGTCTTTGGATCGGATTGGCCGGTCTTTGGATGAACCCGGCGGACATGGAAGGGGCCTTGGGAATGGGGCGAACGCCGGCGGATCGCAACGGATGGGGCCGGCGACTCATGGGGGGGGCCGCGCTTGCGATCCTGGCACTCGTCGGCGCGGATCGGAGTGGGGTGACGCCGACGGTCGGTCTCCCTTCCCCTTGGCGAGTCGGCACGGCCGTCCCGATCGCCGTGAATGACGGTCAAGCACGGTTCGAGGCGCCGACGCCGGACCCGGGGGGCAAAACCCTGGTAATCGTCTCGACCCTGGCACGCGGTTCAGGCACATTCCCGATTCGCCTGACCGCCCGATCCGCCAAGGAGGCTCGGCCTCCATCGCTGGCCGTTGACGGCCCGACCAGGGAGCCAGACCTTACCAACCCCGAACCCGAAGCGGTTCCCGAACCGTCCAGCGGCCGGCCGCCGATCTTCCGGACGTTCCATCTCCTGGTCCGGGACGGCGACGCCGCCAGTGCAAGCAACTATAAAGCGGTCCCCGGGCGGCTCCGCGCCCTGGG
>JBDTIR010000012.1:0-2859 GCA_039936275.1 Isosphaeraceae bacterium
GATCGCGACCCGTCCCGAGCCCAAACCAGCCGTTGCGACCGAGCCCGCAACCCCGTTGAGCCGTCGCGCCCGCAAGGCCAAGGAACGCCAAGGCCGCGAGGCCGCCCGCCGCTCGGCCCGAGCCGCCGCCAAACCGCCGGCCTCGTAATCGATCCGCTTCCAAAAAAAAAGGGCGACGGCCCTCGATTCCGTCCCCCAACGCCGAACACAACCAAGGCCCGTCCGGGTTCGCTGTACGCGCTTAACTTCTTACAAGCTAATATATCATGACATTAATATATCTACAAATAATTAAAATATTGTTATAGTGATTGAGTAATTTTCAGGTTGCGCAAACGAACTGGCGGACCAGGTTGCGTCGCCACTCTTTTGAGATCATTTCTGATGGCAAACCCCGTTCAAGCGGCCTTGGATTTCTGGGGGTCGGTCCCTAGAATGGTCCTTCGCGCATTGAAATTCAAAATATCCGGGACGCCGGCGGTTGCGCCGCTCAGAGGAAGGCCGCCTTGATTGATTATCAACTCCTGAGCCTGGCCGTCGTGCTCTTGCTCAGTGTGCTCGCGAGCAAGCTGTCTGACCGATTCGGCATCCCGGCGCTTGTGCTCTTTCTGGCCCTGGGGATGCTCGCCGGTTCCGACGGGCTTGGCGGGGTGGCCTTTGATGATCCGGTGCTCACTCAGTTCCTGGGCGTGGCCGCCCTGTCCTTGATCCTGTTCTCGGGCGGATTATCGACAACCTGGCGCGAGGTCCGGCCGGTGCTCGGCCTGAGCGCGACCCTGGCCACCCTGGGCGTCCTGATCACCGCCTTGGCTTTCGGAGTCTTCGCGCACTTGGTCCTGGGGCTCACCATCATCGAGAGCCTCTTGCTCGGCTCGATCGTCTCCTCGACCGACGCCGCGGCGGTCTTCTCGGTCCTGCGATCAAAGAATGTAAGTTTGAAAGGGTCGCTCAAACCCCTCCTGGAACTGGAGTCGGGCAGCAACGATCCGATGGCGGCGCTCTTGACCATCGGGTTCGTGCAAATGCTGTCCCAGCCGGACCTCTCGACCACGTCCTTGGTCTTGAAGTTCGCGCTTCAGTTGCCGGTGGGGGCGGTCGCCGGCTACGTCATGGGCAAGGTGATTATCAATCTCGTCAACCACATAAAATTAGGGTATGAGGGATTATATCCTGTCTTGACCTTATCATTAGTCTTGCTGGGTTATAGCGTCACGAGTTTAATTGGCGGCAACGGATTTCTGGCCGTGTACATGGCCGGGATCATCGCGGGCAATAATAACTTTGTGCAAAAGCGGACCCTGGTCCGGTTTCACGACGGCCTGGCCTGGCTGATGCAGATCGCGCTCTTTCTGGTGCTCGGCTTGCTGGTTTTCCCATCGAAGCTGGTGCCGGTCATCGGCCTGGGCCTGCTGGCGGCGGCCTGGCTGATGCTGATCGCCCGCCCTTTAAGCGTGTTTCTTTGCCTCTGGCCGACGAAGCTGCGCCTTCGCGAAAAACTGTTCGTCTCCTGGGTCGGCCTGAGAGGCGCGGTGCCGATCGTCCTGGCGACCTTCCCGCTGCTGGCGAAAACCCCGCATGCGGAATTCATGTTCAATATTGTCTTTTTCGTGGTCTTGGCGTCGGTCATGGTGCAAGGAACGTCGTTGACCCTCGTAGCTCGATGGTTGGGCCTGGACGCGCCGATGGTGGCGCCGCGCACTTTCCCGATCGAGTACAACCCGGACAGCGGGTTCAAGAGCGAGCTGAAGGAATTGACCGTGCCTGACGGTTCGCCCGTTATTGACAAGTCGCTGGTGGCCTTGCGGCTGCCGCCAGGGTTCCTGGTGATGCTGATCGCCAGAGGGACCGAGTATCTCGTCCCCGGCGGCGGAACCACGTTGGAGGCGGGGGATACGCTTCTGGTCCTGGCCGACGAGGAAGCGTTGGCTCGGGTCGAGGTCCAGTTCCGCGCCGAGACCAGTCCGCTCGGCATGCCTGAACCGGGGTCGGAGTCGGGGTCGGAGTCGGAGTCCCCGGTTCAAGCCGGACATTGAACGGCTGGCGGATGGAGCAGAGAACGTCTCTACGGGGACGTTCGGATCGCTGCGGATGGCTCTTTGAGAAATGGGACGACCTGCTCGTTGAAAACGGGCAGATCGGTTCCCCCAACCGCGCAGAAGGAGGTCGATGGCCCTCGATCGTTTGAGAGGCTTGGTTCCTGTATGGGATCGGTTCCTTACCCTTGGTCAAGCGTTTGGCGCAGGGTTTGCCCTACCTTGATTTTGAAGGGCGTGGCAGACCGGCGGTTTGAAGACCGTTCCAAAGGAGAGGCACCGACGGCCTTTTGCCCGTTGGCGACGTCGCCGAGGCCCAGACTCCCAAAGAAAAAGGACCAACGATCATGAAAACCATCGTGGGGATGTTTGAGACCCGCAACGCGGCCGAAGACGCGATCCAGCGTTTGATGGCGGCGGGCATCCATCGAGACGCTATCGGCGTTGCCTTGCGAGACTCGCGCGAGTCAGCCGACCTGGCCGAAGAGACCGGCACCGGCGACCTGGCGGCCGAAGGGGCGACGGCCGGGGCGCTCTCGGGGGCAGGGGTCGGGGCCTTGATCGGCCTGGCCCTGGTCGGCAGCACGATCGTCTTGCCAGGCATTGGCCCGATCCTGATCGGCGGGGCCCTGGCGGCTGGCGGCACGGCAGTCGTCGGAGGCGCGACGGCTGCCGCATTAGCGGGGGCCGGCATCGGCGCTGCGTCCGGCGGCTTGC
Source organism: Isosphaeraceae bacterium (assembly GCA_039936275.1). Taxonomy (GTDB): domain Bacteria; phylum Planctomycetota; class Planctomycetia; order Isosphaerales; family Isosphaeraceae; genus JBDTIR01. The sequence goes on from JBDTIR010000012.1 coordinate 2,751, forward strand.
TCGGCGGCCTGATCGGCGCGGGCGTCCCCGAAGACGAGGCGACTGACTACGCCCAACGGATCGAGCACGGCCATGTTCTGGTTTCCGTCCATGCCGACGACGACCAAGC
>JBDTIR010000013.1:0-3751 GCA_039936275.1 Isosphaeraceae bacterium
GGGTGACGGCCTTTGGTCGGGAATTTCCTTGAGCGTCGTCGTCGATTCGGTTCCAATAGGTTCGGGTTGTCTCCGAGACGACGAGGAAGCGACGGTCGGCTTTGGGAACGACTTGGCTTTTATTTAAACAAATCGAAAATATCTCTTGATAGAAAATACACCTTGATCTTGATTAGAAAGAAATCCACGGATGATTCCTGCTAAACTGATGGCGGTCGGTCTGGCAACGCTTGTGAATCTGGCCTTTGTGCTCCTGGCCGGGGCGGCTCAGGATGGGTCGAGGGACGAGGGCAACGAGGCCGCTGGCGATCGGCTCACCAGGGCGACCAGGGTCACGTTGGACTTTGACAACGCGCCCGTTGCCGAGGTTGCCCGGACGATTGGCGAACGGAGCGGCAAGCGAATCCAGAAGCTCAGCGATGCGGGCACGATGGGAATCAACGGCAACGCTGACACGCAAGAGCACGACTGGCAAAATCGCCGAGTCACTTTGAAGACGGCTGAGCCGGTCCCGTTCTGGGAGGCGGTCGATCGGCTCTGCGAGGCGGCCAAGATCGGGTATCGGATGTCGGAATTCGGTGAGACCGGGTCGGAGACCAGCGGCCTGGTCTTCGAGGAGTCCGACCGACGCACGGGTGGTCTGGTTCGGTACGTGGGACCGTTTCGGGTCGCCCTGACCGGCCTCCATGAGCACCGAGAGGTCTTGTTCGTCCAGGGGCCCCGGGTCCGGGTCTACGCGAACATGTTCACTCCGCACAATGCGGCGGACCTAAAGTCGGCGCCCCTTGACGGCGGCCCGCGTTACGCCGAATTGCGATTGATGGCCGAACCCGGGTTGATCTGCCGGCGAAGCGGTCCCTTGATCGACCTCGCCGCGACCGACAACCAGGGACGATCGTTGCTCGACTCTTCGGCCGAGGAACGCATGGCCAGGGCGGACCCTTATGCCGACTTCCTCTGGGGAACGTCGGCCCCGCTACGAATCCCTTTGAACCGGCCAACCGGTTCGGATCGAACCATCCATCAACTTCGGGGGACGATCCCGGTCGAGATCGCGGTTGTGAAGGATAAACCCGCCCTGGTCATTCCCTTGCAAGGGACCCCGGGGAAGGAGTTCCAGGGGGCGGGGGCCGTGTTCAAGGTCGAGACGTTCTCAACCGGCCTCGACAGTCAGATGTCCTTGTCGTTTACGGCCAGGCTGCTTGACGACCTCAGGTCGCCTCGTCTGCGCGAGTCGCGGCTCTGGAGCCTCAGTACGCATCAGTATCGCGTGGTTGATGCCAAGGGGAAAGACGTCCGGTTTCAGACGTACACCCGCGGTGGCGACGGACAGGAATCAATTTCCTTAAAATTCACATACGATTATCGCGGAAACGGTTCAACGCCAGGGGCCGGACCCCCGGCCGAGGTCCTCGTGTACGATCTGGACCGGGTCTCATGGTCGGTCCCGTTCGCGTTCCAGGATATCCCACGTCCGTGATTGGGCGGCGATCCCCGCCGTTCTGGAGCCGCCGCGATGATGTTGACGCTCTTGATCCTGTTCGCCTCGTGCGGTCAGGCTACCCGGGAGGGTGCGGAGACAGACCCGGCGTTCCTGGTCAAGGCTCTCAGTTCAGACCAGGCCGCCGAGCGTCTTGAGGCCGCCGGCGTTCTCGAAGAGCGAGGCCGCCCGGCCCTGCCGGCGCTCCACGCGGCCAAGGGGGGGGCCGACCCGGACCTCAAGGAACGGATCGCGCTCTTGATTGACTTGATCGAACGGCAACGGTTGATGCGAGCGACCAAGGTCCGGCTCGATGCTCACGATACGCCCTTACCAGAGGCCGTCGAGTCGATCCGGACGCAGACCGGCTTTGACGTTGTGCTGGAACCGAAGGACGCCCCGGCCTTCCAGACGCGGCGGATCACCCTCAAGGCCGACGGGCCGGTCCCGTTCTGGGACGCCTTGGACCGTCTCGGCGCGGCGGGAGGGGTCCGGTACAACCCGGGCGTTCTTTTTGCAATCAACCGCCGCGCGCCGTTGATTTCCTTGATTCTTGACGATGGGCCGGCGGTTCCCGTGTCGTATGCCGGGCCGTTCCGGGTTAACCTGATCGGCCTGAGCCGTCACCGCGATCTGGTCCCCGCGCGGAAGCCGGCGAAATCGACGGTCTCGGAAGAGTTCTCGGCCTTGCTTCAGGTGTTCGCCGAGCCTGGCTTGATCCTGAGCGGCAACGGCCCGCTGGTGCTTGGAGAGGCGAGCGACGACCAAAGGCAAGACCTCCGCTCCAAAATGGCCGCGTCTCCTTCGATCCAATCGCACCGTTCCGCCTGGGCCAATCCAGGGCGTCTGGGCGTCCTCCAGTATCAGGTTCCGTTGACCTTGCCTGCGAATCCCGGTCACAGGCTCGAACGCTTCAAGGGGTATGCTCCGGTCACGGTCGTCGCCCAGACCAGCGACCCGGTCGTCGTCCGCCTGAACGGGACCGAAGTCGTGTCCGCGGCTGAGGACGGCGTCACCTTGACGGCCAGGCCGATTCAAGGCAAAGACAATGGCATGTTTATTCATATAACCGTCACAGGTGAAATCCTGGAGGACGAGCCTCCGCTGCCGCCAGAGGCCTTGCATGCACGGCTCGGTCGCTTCCAGCCGCCGTATCGGCTTGAAGACCACCTACTTATCCTCGACGCGAATGGCCTGGTCTGTCAGTGGAGCGCCCCGGGCCCGATGCAGCGCACTCCGGACGGCGGCCGGTTCGTCGAAATTGCCGTTCGAGACCCGCAAGCGAATCCCCCCGTCGAGCTGCGCTATCACGGCGTGGTTGGGGCCGCGACGGAAGTCCCGTTCGAGTTCCAGGATCTGCCGATGCCCTGATCGTCGGCGGCGGATCAACCGTCTCCAGGGCTCCATCCGTCGCCTTGATCTTGGTACAATCTGAATAGCCCTCGACGAGCCATTTCGATCGTCCAAGGCGTCCACTCCAACGGCGAATGCCTCGGGCGTCTGGATCGTATAAGATGGCCCCCGTTTTGATTTTAGTTTCCCGACACGACGATCGAGAGTTTCATGGCGCTGCTGAGTCTGCGAGAGGTCAGTCTGGCCTTCGGCGGTCCCCGGTTGCTGGACCAGGTCGATTTGCAAATCGAGCGGGGCGAGCGGCTCTGCCTTCTGGGTCGCAACGGTGAAGGGAAAAGCACCCTTCTGCGCCTGATCCGGGGGGAGATCCCTCCCGACGACGGCGAGGTCTTGCGCCTGCAAGGGCTCCGGATCGCCCGCTTGCCTCAAGAAGTTCCTCAAGGACGTGTCGGTTCGGTCGCCGACGAGGTGGCCCTTGGTCTCGACGAACACGACCGCCCGACCCTTGGTCCGGATCACCGAGTCGAGGCCGTCATTTCCAGGATGGGGCTCGACCCCGAGGCCCGGTTCGAAGAGCTTTCCTCTGGGTTGAAGCGCCGGACCCTTCTGGCCCGGGCCCTGGTTGCCGACCCCGACATCCTCTTGCTCGACGAGCCGACGAACCACCTCGACATCGAATCGATTCGTTGGCTTGAAGATGCGCTCATGCGTTTCGGCGGCACCTTGGTCTTCGTCACCCACGACCGGGTTTTCCTGGGCCGCCTGGCGACCCGGATTGTCGAGCTTGATCGCGGCCGACTGTATGACTCGGCCTGCGATTATCCGACCTTCCTGAAGCGTAAGGACGACCTGCTTTCGGCCGAGGCCCAGCAAAACGCCCTGTTTGACAAGCGACTGGCTCAGGAAGAAACCTGGATT
>JBDTIR010000014.1:0-9531 GCA_039936275.1 Isosphaeraceae bacterium
CGCCGGCGTCGTCGCCCTCGACCAGGATCTAGCCCCGCAGTCCGATCTCTACCGCCGCAAGCGTGACGCCGTCGTCGACGCTCTCGGCGCCCTTTTCGACCTCCCTCGCCCCGAAGGCGCCTTTTACGCCTTCCCTCGCGCCCCCTGGGGCACGGCCACCGAGTTCGTCGCCGAGGCGATTCGCCGCAACCTGCTGATCATTCCCGGCAACGTCTTCAGCCGCCTCGACACTCACTTCCGGATCTCTTACGCTGTCGATGACGCGACCTTGACCCGCGGGCTCGACCTGCTTCGCGACCTGGCGAAGTCAGGGCCAAAGTCGGCCTGAGCCATCGGCCGTTCACGCGAGCGTTCGAATCGATCCGTCAACCCACCCCCTTGGCCCTACTGAGATGATCTTCATGAATGACGGCAACGGCGGCATTGGCAAGCGTGAGGTCGGCCGGGTGGAAATCCTCGTGGAGGAACGCCCGGGCTGGATCAGGGTCCACGCCGTCTTCCCCACTGAGTTCCAACGCCAGGTCGAACTCGAGCGTCTTCCGGGCCTGATCGACCGGACCCTGACCGACTATCTCTCCAAGCATACGCCCATCAAGGTCCGCGCAATCCTGCCGATCCACGACGACGGCTTCACCATCGCCGTCCACCTCTGGTACGACCTGGCGACCTGACGTCGCGGCTTCGAGAGGGCTTGAACAGATTCACCACGGAGCCGCACATATCCACGTAATTATATCTATTGAATTTATGCAAGGTCAGGTCCGGCGACCGGCCTTCGACAACCGATCGACAAACGCCGCGTGCTCGGCCGTGGCGATCCCCTGGTCCAGGACCGCGATCAGACGATCCAGGTCGTCATCAAACAGGGCCTTCGCATCAAGCCAGAGACCGGGGAAGACCTCGGAGCGGTAAATCCCGTCGGGACCGGGCGGCAACTCGGCAAATCGGCCGTCGCGACGGACGAACCAGCGGACTTCCTCGGGATCGAGGCCAACGAAGAGGTATTCGGGGACTCCGGCGCGTTCGTAATCGTTCTTCTTGACCCCGAGGTCAAACGGCTTGCTGGATCGAGCGACTTCGACGACCAGTTCCGGCGGCCCGGTCACGTAGCCATCGATAAGACGGGTTAGGCCGCCCAACTCAACGGGAATCCGCAGTTGTTGGTCCGGCTGGACCTCACGAGGGCCGCCGAGAATGGTCGTGACGTTGGTTCCGCCCCGCAGCCCGCGCGTGTATCGCTTGTAATGAACGAGCCAGTACGAGAGCGACTGGTCGTTCTCGCCATGATCGTTGCGGAGCGGGGACGGCATGTAAACAGTCCCTCCCACCAACTCGGCCCAAGTTCCGGGAGGCATCGCCTCGTAGCGGTCGTGGAACGTCTTCTGGTCGAGTCGCTGGCCCGCCGCCAAGGGGGGAAGCGTGCGCGGTTCGGCTCGGTCGATCGTGCTCATTGAGGCGGCCTCCGATCCCGCGCAATGGTTGCCCGAGGTGACTCAGGCGCTTTCTTTTTGCTGCTTCCGCTCCTTGGCCGAGGGCAAGGGGACCGGCGGGGAATCGAAGAGGTGGGCCTCGCCTCGGGCGACCTCCGGGGTCACGATGAACTTGCCTTTTTGCTTGTCGGAACGGTCGGGCAAGTCATACATGATCTCAAGCATGATCTCTTCGATGATCGACCGCAGGCCGCGAGCGCCGGTGTCCTTGGCCTTGGCCTTCTTGGCGATCTCGACCAGGGCGTCGGGGGTGAATTCCAGGTCGGAGCCTTCCATCTCGAAGAACTTGCGATACTGCTTGACCAGGGCGTTGCGCGGCTCGGTCATGATCTGGACCAAGGCATCGACGTCAAGCGGCTTCAAGGGGCAGATGATCGGCAGGCGACCGACGAACTCGGGGATCATGCCGAATTCGAGGATGTCGTCCGAAGTCACGCGGTCCAGAAGGTCGCCCAGATCGCGTTCCTGGGCGGTATGGCTCTGGCTACCGAACCCGATCGTCTTATGGCCCAAGCGGCGCGAGATCAGGTTGTCCAGGCCGACGAAGGTGCCGCCGCAGATGAAGAGGATATTGGTCGTATCGAGCTGGATGTACTGTTGCTCCGGGTGTTTACGTCCCCCTTGCGGCGGAACGTTGGCGATCGTGCCTTCGAGCATCTTCAGGAGGGCCTGCTGCACCCCTTCACCCGAGACGTCGCGCGTGATCGAGACGTTGTGGTTCGTCTTGCCGATCTTGTCAATCTCGTCAATGTAGATGATGCCTCGCTGGGCGCTTTCGAGGTCGAAGTCGGCAGCGTGGAGGAGTTTCAGGAGGATGTTCTCAACGTCCTCGCCGACGTAACCGGCTTCGGTCAACGTCGTTGCGTCGCCGATAGCGAAGGGGACGTTGAGCACGCGGGCCAGAGTCTTGGCCAGCAGGGTCTTGCCGCTGCCGGTCGGGCCGATCAGGAGGATGTTGGACTTATCAAGTTCCACGTCGCCGCCGGCTTCCTCGCCGTGGACCAGCCGCTTGTAGTGGTTATGGACGGCGACCGAAAGCACCTTCTTGGCGCGCACCTGACCGATGACGTACTGATCAAGCTGCTCCTTGATCTCGCGAGGGGTCGGAATGTCGGTGAAAAGGGTCTTGGGTACCCCGCGCCGGCGACGCTCTTGATCGAGGATCGACTGGCAGAGTTCGATGCACTCGCCACAGATATAGACGTCGCCAGGGCCTTCAACAAGGGGGCCGACGTCGCGGTAACTCTTGCGGCAGAAGGAACAAAAGGCGTTCTTCTTGGAGCTGCTGGTGGTCCCGGTGGTTGAGCCGCCTCCACCCCCGCCGCCACGCTTGCCACCCCCGCCGGTGATGTCCTTACCCGATGGCATGCCAGGTCCTTTCGTCAGATCTCAATCAAAGGGCATGGCCCATATCCGGCGCTCCGAGCGGCCGGGCGGAGGCAGCCGAGTCCTTGCGAAGCGTAAAAGGGAAACGTCGTCGGGAACCCGAATGGTAGGAATGAGGAGGACCGCGATCAAGCCCGCCCGTCTCTGGAATTCCGTCTGGAAGGTCGCGCCGCTCGCCCGCTCAATGGACTTATTTTAGAGCACAATCCATGCCTATGCAAGCCGTCGGGCGCGAAAGATTCAAAGTACCGGGTCGGGAATGAGCGAGCCCCCGAAGGGAGTCGACCGGCGGCAACCATAATGCATGCTAACACCGCCTACGACCGTTCACCCGTTATCCCCTGGTTTGCTTGATCCAGGCCCGCAAGTTCCGGCCCGCCGAGCCGAATGGCAAGGCGTCGAGGGCCTCGGGAGGCTCCCAGCGGGCGTCGATCAGGCCGGGGCCGGGAACCGGTTCGCCACCGGCAGCCCGGGCGGAATGGGCGGTGAGTTCAACCCGATATTTTGTCACCCCGAAGCGGACCGTCCGCACCGAGGGACCAACCTGCGCCCGGATGCCGGTCAGGCGGCGGACCCCTTCGGCCAGAGCGACCGGCTCACCGAACGTCCTCCCGGCCGGGTCAGCGCCCGAGACGTGGACCGTCGGGAACTCCCAGAATCCGTCCCAGAGTCGCCCGGGACCTCGACGGACGACCAGGAGCCGGCCTTGGGGGTCAGTCACCAGGGCGCAGGTCTCAACCACGGCCAACGGCGGGGCCTTCACCGACTTCACAGGCAGGACGTCTTGCAGTCCCCGCTCTCGGGCGCGGCAGTCTGAGGAGACTGGGCAAACCAGGCACATCGGGCCTTTTGGGATACACAGGGTTGCCCCCAACTCCATGAATGCTTGATTAAACTGGCCAGCCCCTTCGAGCGGAACCAACCGCCCGGCCGCTTCCCAGAGCCTCGCTTGCGAGGCCGAGGTCTTGAGGTCGTCGCCCCAGGCGAGCAACCGGGCAAGGACTCGCTGGGTGTTCGCCTCCACGATCGGGGCGGACCGGTCAAAAGCAAAGGACAGGATCGCCCCGGCGATGTAACGGCCGACCCCCGGCAGGGCCCGCAGCGCCTCGGGGTCGTCGGGGACCACGCCGGCATGGTCGCGGAGGATGACCCGGGCGGCCTCATGAAGCTGGCGGGCCCTGCGGTAATAACCCAGACCTTCCCAGGCCTTCAACACGTCGGCTTCGTCAGCCCTTGCCAGAGCCTCGACCGTCGGGAACTGAGCCAGGAAGCGTTGAAAGTAGGGGACGACGGCCGCCACGGTCGTCTGCACCAGCATCAGCTCAGAGACCAGAACGCGGTACGGATCGGGATCGTCCCGCCAGGGCAAGCGGCGGTGCCCCCGCTCATACCAGGCGGTCAGGTCGCGGCGGACTCGTTCCCGCCAACGGGGATCGAGGTCCGGGTCGGAGTCCTCCCCCGTCTTGCGTGAGTCCAAGGATCGTCCCATTCGCCAAAGCCCTCATCCACACCCGCGATTGAGACAACTGACGCCCGACCCGGTTGGCCGACGAGCCGGGCAATTGGATTGTACCCCATCGCGAGGGCTCTAGAGTTTCCGCCTAAGTAAGAATAGGAGAACTACGCTTAATTTGACAGAAATCTCGTTTGGGGGACTTGACATCCCGAATACGGGATGTATCTTATCTCTCGGAGGATGCATCGATACAAGAACGCAGTCCTCCCAGGGATCGATGTCGATTCTTTTTGAACAGAAGAACTCGTCGATGGGGTTTTCAAGTCACATGTTAGCAATGAAACGTAGCCTCGCTTCGGAGGGCTCGACGACGAGTCGGTCGGTTTCTGGTCTTCGTCCTTTGCCCGTTCGCGACGGCGCTGTTGCCGTATACGGGATTTCATTGCGGGGAGACGACGCCCCAAGTGCCTTCGGCCGGTTGATCCTGATTGCCCGGTCGAACGAGCAGTATCTCGGCCAACTGGACGCCTTGAACGTCCGGATCGGCCAGGCGCGGACCCAACTGGACAACGCCCACGGCGAGGCCCGGGTGGAGCGCGCTTACCTGACGCACTTGAAGACGAAGCGGTCGGGAGTGCTTGCCCAGTTGCGAGCGAACCGGATCGAGGCCGAGCAGATCCTCGGCGACTCCGGGCCGTGTGATTGTGGTTGAGATGCGGAATGCAATATGGACCGTTGAACTTGGAACTGATTGAACGCCGCGGAATCTGGACGTGTTCTCCTGGCTTTTTTGAGATTCGGAAGGTGGATCACGATGAAAATCGCGACGCGGACTTCCAGGCGGAAACCCTTGACGCCAGCCCAGCAAGAGCTGGCCGAGCAGTACTTGCCGCTGGCCAAGAGTCTGGCCACGCGGGCGAAGCGGGCCTGGCCCGGCCTGAAGGAAGACTTCCATTCGGCCGCGTTCCTGGCCCTGGTCGAAGCGGCCGAATCGTTCGACCCGAGCCGAGGGGTCAAGTTCGCCACCTTCGCCTACTATCGGATCAAGGGAGCCTTGTTCGACGTGCGGCGGCGGGATTATCGTCGCCATCGGCACATCGGCATGGAGCGTACCCCGCGCATCGTCTCGCTCACACGTGCCAACGAAGAGCAGGGCCACCTGCTCATGACCGAGCCCGATCCCCCGGTCGGCAACGATCTGGAAGCCATTGAGGAGGTGGAACACATGTTGAAGGGCCTGCCGCGCAAACATGCCGCCGCATGCCGCCAGATTTATCTGCAAGGGAAGACCCAGACCGAGGCCGCCCGTGACCTCGACTGCTCTCAGTCCCGACTGTCGTTCATGCATCACCAGGCCATGGAGATGCTCAATACCTCATGGAAAGACCGACTTCGCGAGACGCGGCGGATTCCCGCCTGATCGGTTGCAAGCTCGGATCGGTTAGTTCGTTCATGTGTTTAATTGATTGAAGTTCGCGGAATTACACTCAAACTCTCAAGCTCATTTACTTTAAAAAATCAAGAATCTGGAAGGAAGGAACGTCATCATGCTCGTCCTGAAGCGCAAAGAGGGGCAGTGGATCGAGGTGACTCATCGTTCGGGCGATATTCTTCGGTTCCGTGTCTATCACATTTCCAGTGATTTCCCGAGCAGAGTCAACCTCGCGTTCGACGACACGGCCCGCAATTTCGACATCCAGCGGCCGGAGCGGTTCCTCAAAGGGGACGACCTGGCGGCCCTGGATCAGGCGGGTTGAGGTCATTACAGTCTCGTTTTGAGGATCGATCAGGCCGGCGGGCGTCCGAACAAGGACGCCCGCCGGCTTTTTTTCGGTTTGGCGTCGGGTTCAGGCGACGGCCGAATGAACAGGCGGGACTGGGATCGACCGGCGACCGGCGCGGAGGTATTCGGCGATCGAGCCGACGACGTGGCGCTGGGCGGCTTCGGTCAACTCCGGGTAGATCGGCAGGGCGATCGTCTGCCTGGAGGCGGCCTCGGCATGCGGGAAGTCGCCGTCTTGGTGCCCGAGCGTGGCGAAACACGCTTGCAGGTGCATCGGGATCGGGTAGTAGATTTCCGAGCCAATCCGACGAGCAGCGAGGTGGTCGCGCATCGGGTCGCGATCGGCCTCGGCAACCCGAATCACAAACTGGTTGTAGACATGATAATAGCCCGGCCGCTCAACCGGCAGTTCCACCAGATCGTCCAGGCCGTGCGAGGCGAACAGGTTGCGGTAGCGGTCGGCAACTTCGCGACGGGCCGTGGTCCAGGCGCCGAGGTGGCGGAGCTTGACCCGGAGGACGGCCGCTTGAAGAGCGTCGAGCCGGGAGTTGAAGCCGACTTCGTGATGGTGATACTTCGGCTCCATGCCGTGGACCCGCAACCGGGCGACCTGACGGGCCAGGACGGGGTCGTCGGTGGTGATCATGCCGGCGTCGCCGTAGCCGCCGAGGTTCTTTGACGGATAGAAGCTGAACGCGGCGCAACGGCCGAGCGTGCCGGCGGGCCGCCCTTGGTAGGCCGCTCCGATCGCCTGCGCGGCGTCTTCCAGAACCCAGAGCCCGTGCGATTCGGCCAGGGCGTTGATCGAGTCCATGTCGGCCGTCTGGCCGTAAAGATGGACCGGGATGATCCCCTTGGTGCGCGGGGTGAGGGCGGCTTCGAGCCGGTTGGGATCGATGTTGTACGTATCAGGCTCGATATCGACAAAGATGGGCCGGGCGCCGAGCCGCCAGAGTGCGCCCACGGTGGCGAAGAAGGTGTAAGGGGTGGTGACAATCTCGTCTCCAGGACCGATGCCCAGAGCCATTAATGGCAAGAGCAAGGCGTCGGACCCTGAGGCGCAGCCGACGGCGTGGCCGACCCCGCAGAAGTCGGCGATCTCGGTTTCGAGCCCCGAGACCTCGGGGCCTTGCACGAAGTACTGGCTCTCGACGACCGACCGGATCGCGGCGTCGATCTCAACGCGGATGGTCTGGTACTGAGCTTTGAGGTCAAGTGCCGGGACGGCCTGCGGCTCATTCGGGTTACTCACGGACGGTCACTCCTTTGACGGCCATTGGCAAATAAATGTCGCCAATCGTTCCCAATCCTTGGGGGGAGAAGGCCGGACGCCGCAACTTACTCCGACGCTTCGACCGTGTCAATCTCGGTTTCCGCCCACATCAGAGGGTGCCAGAGGGCTCAGATGGGACGTTGAGGGAATCAAACGAAGGACGTTTCAGAAAAGCGTCTAAGACGAATGAACATCGGGAGAATCAGGGGAGGGTGCTTTCAACCCGCCAGCGTGATCGGCTATGATCCATTTACCTTTTTCCCTTAAACCAACCTGCTATGGCTGACGGTTGGAGAGAACAAGCCGGTTTTTATCAAGTGCCAGAAGCACAGGGGCGGTCGAAAGTGTCCGGAATCGCGAAACGGATTAGTTATATAGGAAGCCGTCGCAGGGGCGGTCGAAAGTGTCCGGAATCGCGAAACGGCTTAGTTATATAGGAAGCCGTCGCAAATGATCTGCCGTCATTGATGGTGAGCTTTTAGGGTGGATCTGCCTAGGGATCAGCGCCCGTCATCAATGAATTTGATCAATCCTATCATGATTAGGTAACTGCCCATGAAGAGCGTCGAGCGCCGTGCCTTTCAGGATTGCCCGATGTGCGGTTCGTCGTCGATCGAGGTCGTGTTCGTCAGGGAATGCGGCGAGGCCCACTGGTCGCTCGCCCGGTGCCAGAGTTGCGGGCTCCACTTCACCGACCCTCGACCATCGGAGGAGTTTCTGGCGAACCTCTATTCCGACGACTACCACATGGAACTTCGCGCCGAGGGAGGGACCGAGCGAGCCTTCGAGGCCAAGTATCGGCGCTATTCCGACTGGCTATCCAGTCACCAGCCGCTCGGCCGCTTCCTTGACATCGGCTGCTCGACAGGTCTGCTCGTGCGCATGCTCCGCGACCTCGGTTATGAGGCTGAGGGTATCGAGTTCAACCGGCAGAGCGCTGAGTGGGGGCGGCAGCACTACGGAGTGAAGATTCACGACAAGCCGATGGAACAATGCGGGTTCGAGCCCGAGTCGTTTGATGCCGTTGCCCTGACCGACGTCCTCGAGCACACGCTCCATCCGCGCGAGTTCCTTCGGTCGGTCGGCGATTTGCTTGCCCCCGGTGGTCTCGTGCTTGTCACGTTTCCCGACATCCGCTCTCTGGAATCGCGTTACTTCTTTCTGATGATGCGACTCACTGGCCGCAAATGGCTCTGGCATAATTGCCGAATACCGGCGCACATCTGGGAATTCACCAAGGAAACGGCGAGAGCCTGCTTCGAAGGCGCAGGATTTCGGATTATCGACTTCCGTCGATCTCATCAGGCCGAGGAGGGCGAACCCTGGACCAAGAGGCTAATCTCGTTGCCCGCCGCGCCCCTCCGACTGCCACCGGTTGCCGCCCGGTTCGGGACCCAGATGGAGTTCATCCTCCGCAAAGACGACAAGGTGAAGACGACCCAGACCGAACCCGCCAACTCGGTCACGGCGAAATAATCATAAAATTATTCGTTAATATTTCTCGCTCATAATTATCATTCACGCGTTTCGGGCAATGGTAATCCTTCCGTGGCCTGTCTGATTCGTTCACGGATCAGGAGGTCAAGCAAGGGGTCGGGCCCCAGGGGGAGGCCGAGGCGGAACTCGACCCCTGGATGACGGCCGGCCAGTTCGTCGCGAGCGGCGGTCAGGTCGCGGCGCAGGTGAACACCGGCCGAGAGGAAATACGGGACCATCACGACGCGGCTCGCCCCCAGGGCGATGCAATGGTCGGCCCCGGTCGCGATGTCGGGCTCGGCCAGTTCCAGAAAACTCGCCTCGACGATCGGAGCGTCCCCCTGCCCTTCTCCCCCCTCGGCGATCCGCCTGGCCAGGTCGCGCAGGTCGTCGTTGGCCGGGGCGTGGCGGCTGCCATGAGCGATCAAGAGAATTGCGGTTTTCATAAGTTGACCGATGACTGGAGTCGTGACGCAGTTGGTCTTGTAGGCGTGTGAAGCACGCCCTCCACGCGGAATTGTATTTTCCGGCCTCCCGTGCAATTTATATTTCGACAAGTGGTCATCTATTAATCATCGTCATCGCCGTGAACTTTCCCCTTGGGCAGCACGAACGCGGCGCGGACGGGGGGCGGCATGGGAGAATCGGCCCCTTTGACTGATTTCCA
>JBDTIR010000015.1:0-2225 GCA_039936275.1 Isosphaeraceae bacterium
CGGAGGAGCAAGAAATCGACGTAAACCCAACAAAAAAGCCCACTTGCGATTTCTCGCGAGTGGGCTTGTTAGTGGAGGCGGCGGGAATTGCACCCGCGTCCCGAGATCCGTCAGTGGAGGCGTCTACGTGTGTATCCGAATCCTTTGATTGTCGGCCTCAAAGCCCCGATCGGCAGGGTCCTTTTCAGCGTATCCCGTCATGAAGTTAACCCGAGCCGCAACAGGCGGTTAGGCTCGAGCGAGCCCGCATTGTCGTCTCCGGGCGAGGCTAGCGGGCGAAGACCCGCCGCGGAGCCGTTTCTGCTTCTTAGGCAGCCATACGGAGAGAGGGAGTCCTCTCGGCAACTAAGTTTTGGTCGGCTTTTTACGAGGCCCGCTGACCAACCTCGACACGCAACCGGCCACCTTAGCAATCCGGTCGATCCTGGTTCGCCCCCGAATTGTCAAAGACGCTTGGAGCTTTCGGACCAAGCACATCTATTATTCAGGATACGCCGCGTCAGTCAAGAAGGTTCACCCAAATTCCGCGTAATCAACCGTGGCGCAAGGCCCGGTCCATGTCGCGCTTGGCGTCCTTTGACTTCAGCGCAGCGCGTTTGTCGTACAGCTTGCGGCCACGCGCCACGCACAGTTCAACCTTCGCGATGCCTTTCTTGAAATAAAGATTCAGTGGTACCAATGTTAACCCTTTTTCCGCAGACTTGGCGATCAACTTGTCGATCTCTCGACGGTGCAGCAGGAGTTTTCGAGGGCGCTTCGCCTTGTGGTTCATCCGGTTGGCCTGGAGATACTCGGGAATATCGCACCCGTAGAGCCAGACCTCGCCGTGGTCGATTCCTGCGTAAGATTCCTCCAGGCTTGCCTTGCCGGTACGCAGACTTTTGACCTCCGTTCCGGTCAAGACGATTCCCGCTTCAACCTTTTCCAGCAGTTCGAACTCAAACCGCGCCCGACGATTGCGGGCCACGATCTTGATCCCCTCTCCTTCGGGTTTGCCCTTAGTCTTGCCGGTCTCTTTCTTTGCCATCGTTCGCAACCTTTCCAGATCGTGATCTCGCTCCTGGTCACGAGATTATAAGCCGCGCGGCTGGTCTTACCAGCCGCACGGCCACAAATTCGGTTCAGGATCGGCTGGCCACGCACGCCGCCAGGACCTCGACCTCGATTTGATCAGGCTCGGAGGAGCTTGGCCGAAGGATGGGAACGTCGGACCCGATCGGTCGATCCGCTTCGGCCTGCTCTGCCCAACGACCGAGTTGACCGACTCCCAGCGGCGGAGCGACCACGAAGGTCGGCTCAATCTCCTGGCTGCGGTGCTTGAGAAACGACTCGCGATGGATGCCGAATTGAGCGGACCGGTTGGACCTGACCAGATCCAGGAAGAGACGATCGAGCCAAAATTCGGTCACCAGCCAACGGTCTTCCAAGACCTCGGAGGGCCCCCGATTCGCTCGCAATTCCTGGCTTCTCAGATCAAGCAACCTTAAAAAATCTTGCTCTCGGAACTGGGCGGGAATGATTCGAGGCGTAATGGCGGCGACGGAATCAGTTCCTGTACTCAAACCGGTCGCCGTCAACCGGGCGACTAGCCGCTGAAAGACTGGGCGGCATTGAGCCTGCGGCAAATCCAGGGCGATGTACCCAGGTCTTCGGTCGAGCTTGGCCAGGAGCATGGCAATGGTCCGGCCTGTCAATGGGTCAACGACCTCTGGCGCGATCTCGACCAAGGGGGCGAGCACGAACCGACGTACCGCCATCCAGTGGTGCGGCACGGTCAGTTCCGTCGTATCGATGATTTGCTCGCCATAGAGCAGAAGGTCAAGATCAAGCGTCCGCTCCCCCCAGTGAACAACGCGCAACCGGCCTGCGCCGGCCTCAATCCCACGGAGCAACGCAAGCAGTTGGAAGGGGTTGAGGCCCGTCCACAACATTGCGGCGGCATTTAAGAAGGCCCCCTGACCATCGGGGCCTCCGGCCGGCCTGGTCTCATGGTACGAACTGACCGCGCGGACCTGAACGTCGTCCGCCGCGGCCAACTCGACGATTGCGGCGTCGAGGGAGCCTTTACGGTCGCCGAGGTTGCTGCCCAGGCCGATGAGAGCTGTCGTGCCCATGAGTCCGGGTCAATCTCCCAAAAGCGGTCAGAGTCAAGAGATTAATAGAAGTTCGTCCCAGTCCGAGACCTCATGGACCCGATCAAGCAGTTGCTCAAGCCGGGCCGGATC
>JBDTIR010000016.1:0-5847 GCA_039936275.1 Isosphaeraceae bacterium
ACCGGGTCTGTCCGGTTCGTCCGAAAGTCCACGGTACACAGGTAACCCACCGCGTCGTAGGCGTCCCTGACCCCGTCCTCGCGTCCGACCAACTCCAGACCTTTGGCACCTTTGCGAAAGACAAGGACCGTCGGGAATTTCGTGAGCCGGTGCCGTTGAACCACCTCGGGACTGGATTCGGCGGGAAGCTCTGTAAACTGGATCGTTTGGCTCAATTCACGAGTCTTGGGTAATTTCAGGAGCTTCTCATAGACTTGATGAGAGTGAGGAACACTGCTGGACGTCGCCACGACGACCGTGGGACGGCCGGTTTGCTGGGTGATTTGCAGAGCTCGCTCGACGGCGGCGACCTTCGAGGCGGGCGACATCTCCGCGATCGCCTGAGCGCAGCAAGGCCGAACGACCGCCTCCGCGCTGGTCAGCGTGGCGAGGCCGAGGGCGGCGGGGATCAGGCGTTTCCAGCTCCGTGCGCTCATGTGCGGTCCCAACTCTCTTGAGTATGAGGCAGACTGGTATTGATCTCCCATCGCGCTCCGAGCGCGATCACTCCGAAGGCGGCGACGACTGAAATCCTTGCGAAATCGAGCGGAAGAGCTCGACCAATTTCACTTTCTGAGCAGGCGTCAATGGAACGGACGCTGCTCCCGGGTGGGTCAGGTCCAATCCTTCAACCCGTAACTGCTCAACCATCCGTCCTGTCAACGGGGTGAACAGCCGATCGATCCAGACGGCACGGATTGCCGGCTCCCGAGGCACGAAGGCATCGAGCCGGCGTGACATCTCACTAAACAAGTCTGAATACGACTTATATAAATCCATCCGGTCGGCCAGCGCCTCAAACGTGGACGACAACGGTTCGGCCGCGCTTGCGCCGTCGTTGAGCGAGGCCAGGGCAGTGCGCGCCAGTTCGTCAATCGGCGGCGGGGGAGGCGGGGGCGGAACCAATGCTGGGGGTTGCGCTACGGGAGGCGCGGCGGTGGCGAGTGGCGCGGGAGGAATGCCCACCGTTACATCCACCGTGGCGGGCTCAGAGATCGCGCTGTCAGCGGCCACAAGCAGGGCAAAGCGGTAGACGCCGGGGACCTGCGGCGTGAAGCTGAGGATGTATTGGTCCTGTACCATCGACACGGCCTGGGGGCCGCCCAGTTGAATCCAGCGGTAGCCGAGTTGGCCGCTCGGTTCGCTGAGCGAGCCGTTCAGGGTGATCCGACGCCCCACCAGGCCAATCTGATCGTCACCCGCGTCGGCCTTGGGCAAGGAGTCCGAGGTTTGCCTCAGGGTCGGGTCGTGTGATTGCTCACGGAGCGGCGGTTGGGCGTTCAGGGTCAGCGACCGATGAACCAGGGGAAGTCGTTCGAGGGTTCGGGGCGGGCGTGAGCGACTGGCCGGTTCCGGTCCTTCGGCACCGAGGATCGAAGTCGACGGGATCTGGATCAAGGCCGTCACCACGAGCGATGCCAGGACTTGGACTAAGCCGCCGGTCGTGGCGGCTTCCTGTCGCGTCCGCATCGATTTCCACTCCTTTGGAATACCGTCCGTTCGTTCGAGTACACCACCCTTTCTTCCTTCATCGTTATTTAGGCACAGGCAACTTGAATTCATCGGGAAGATTTTGAGGACGGGGCCAACTCAAGGACGCACCTTCCTCGATCCCTCGCGGGGAACGACCTGGACCAAGGAGTCGAAATCAAGGGACAAATCCGGTGGTCTGGCCCGTCGCCCGCATCGATCAGGCGTCAGCGTCCGTCCTGCGTTCGCCGTCGCCAAGGACTTTCTCGACCGAGCGGACCAGCTTTTCCAGGGCGAACGGTTTGCGGATGTAGTCTTTGACACCGAGAAATTCCGCATACGCGCGGTGGCGGCTGCCTTCGTTGCCAGTAATCATGATCGTGGGGATCAGGCCGCCTGGACGGCCTTTGAGCTTCTCCAGGACCAGGAACCCGCTCTTCTTAGGCATCATCATGTCGAGCACGATCAGGTCGGGATTCTCTCGCTCGGCGACCGTCAGGCCGGAGTTGCCATCACGGGCGATCAGGACCCGGTAGCCCTTGTTCTCCAGGACCGTGCGCATCGACTCGATGATCTCGTTATCGTCGTCCACCAAGAGAATCGTCTGCGGACCAGGCATTGAGAGCCCTCCATCATCGAGCTGGCCGGTTTGGCTGCTGTCATCATACCTCATGCTCCATGGGGAACAAGCCATGCCCCCGATCTTGAACCTCAAACCATGGTGGATGATCGGGCGGCGCTCCCCAAACGAGCCGCCGTTTCTGTCCGGCCCAGACGATTCACCCAGAGAAATCTCACGAAGCCCACCAGGGCAGGGGCTTCCGTCGGGGATGGGAATACGAGATAATGAGTTTTCAAAACTCAACGCGGAGGCTCCGGCGCGGCTCAAGTCGGTTTAGCCCCCACATTTTGGTAAGCCTTCCGCATCCCACTTCCCTTGGTGAGAGAATCGAGCGACCAATGGAGACGATCTGGAAAATCCGGGCCGCAGTCGCCGGAACGCTCGCAGTCCTGGGCCTGACTTTGACGCCTGGCTGCTCAAGTGGAGACTCGAACGGGTCGGGCGACGATGTCTCGCAGACCTCTGAGGAAGACATCGCGGCCCCGGGCGACGACATGGCCGGAATGCCCCCACCCGCCATGCCGGCAGCCGCGCCCGACATGCCCGATCCAGGCGCGGCCGCACCAGCACCAGCACCAGCACCGACGGCGGCCGACGGCGGCGGCGCCGCGACCGACGAACTCCTGGCGATGGCAAAGACTGCCGCTCCCGCCGCTTCACTGGCCAAAGCCGACGCGACTCCAGAACCAGGGGCCAACGCGGCACCTGGAACCAGCGCGGCGGCGGACCCGATGTCGCCTGAAGCCATGGCCATGATGATGCAAGCCCCTGGCGATTCCGCGAACAACCAGGCGGCGGCGTCTCAAGATACCGCCATGCAAGCCGCCATGGAAGCCGCCATGACCAACGACGCAGCCGCTGGGGACGGCTCGTCAAATATGATCGACAACGCCATGGGCAGCCCGGGGGCCAGCGGCGGATCGGGCAAGGCACCCAGTTTCAAATACCCGATCACCGGCGCCCAGGCATTTATCGACGCCTTGAAAGCCAAAGATCCTCAGAAATTGAACGATGCCGTCGCCCTCCGCTCCCGACTCGAATCCAGCGCGGCTCATCGTTCCGTTTTCGAGCAAATTCTTGACTCGTCACTCCCGCCGGAAACGATCCAGGAACTCGCCGACGCATTCGAAGGCTACAAGATCGTCCGCCAAGGGGCCGTGGAAGGGACCGGTCATCAGAATGTCATCTTGATGAAGAACGCGGGCAAGGACAACCTCCAGCGCTCATTGACGCTCCGCAAAGAAAAAGCCGGCTGGAAAGTGTCTGACTTCAGCGGCGTTCGCAAATTCGAGGGCCAGAACATCCGTAAAGGCCGGGGAAGGATGGGGAGAAGGCGTTGAGCCTCTCCCCTTTGGCCAAATCATTCCCCTGGTTTGAAAAATTGACAGGCATTGCATGAAATTCTTCGACCCTCGAACGAAAAATAATTCGTCCGGGGGTCGATTTTACTCAAGTTCTCCTCTTGCTTTGCCGGAGCCACCACCATTTTCCTTCTGTTTTGACGACTGGCCCCGGATCTGCGTTAGGTCGTGGTCAATCACCTCTCAAAGAGCCGCCCCTTTGACCCGACCGACCTGACCTGACCCAACCGACCGACCACGCAGAGCCCAAGGAGGGAGCCTGTATGGACCTGGCGCACATCCACCCCGCCGCCGTGCTGGAATGCATCGTCGTCCTGTTTCAGGTCATCGGAGTGACCGGCCTCTGCCTCTCGCGGCTCTCTCCGGAGACCCACTGGGCCCGGCGAGGCAAGATCACGTTTGTTGTCGCCCTGGTTGGCCTGGGAGTCGCCGGAGCACTCTGCAGCCAGCACGACTCGGCCTTCACACTCTTCGCCGGCGGCTCCTTGACTGCCCTGCTCATTGGTATGACCATCGGCAGTCATCCGACTGATCCCTCATTTTCGGCTGACGACCACTTGAGCCATGAGTTGACCTTGGGTTGCTGAATCATTTTAAATTTCCCAAAGCCGCTAAAACCGTCATATCCCACATCGGGGCCATCTGGCCCCGATTTTTTTGTTTCCGCAATTTGACTCCTCCCCGATCGTGCGCCAAAGTTCTGCCGTTGGCCCGTTCCAGGCGGATCGGCTCGGACTGCCCTTGCTTGCGACGATGCACCGTGGACTTGTCCTTTGCTTGATCCGATTGGCCGGCGCCCTCGTCTCCGAACCGGACGTCGTGTCCCGCTCGACGTTCGGTCCCGGCTGGCTCGGCTCTTTTGGCGGGAGGAGGATCTGCCCGAGATGGATATTCTGAAACGGATTTCGACGACCCTGGGTCTGATGGCCCTGACGGCCGCCCCGGCCCTGGCCCAGTTGCCAAACCCGGGCCAGAACCAGGCGACCGCCGATCGCGTCGCCAACGCCCTGCGAACCACCGCGAACCAGACCGGTTCGCGGATCGAAATCGAGACCCGTTCCGGGCTCGTCACTCTGGCAGGGACCGTGGCTAACCAGGCCATCAAGACCGACCTGATCGCCAGGGCCCAGCAAGTCCCGGGAGTGACCGCGGTCGCCGACCAACTCCGGATCGGTGGTGATACCCGAGTCCAACCCGCCCAGTATCAGCCCGACCCGACCCGGGTGGCCATGGGGGGGCATCATCGTGGCGGACCCGTCCTCAACGACGGTGCCATGATGGGTCCGGTCAACGCCTATCCAGTCGGCGAACCCGTCATGATGGACTCCGGCCCGATACCTGAAGGGACGGCCGGTGCCGGTGCGACCCAGGCGGCGATCCAGGGCGCTCCAAATTATGCATGGCCCGCCTCGGCTCCCGGCGCCACAGGCTACCCGACAGCCCACCCCTGGCAGGCCATGGCCAACGCCACGCCTCCCTATCCGAACCCCGAAATCCCCCTGGATTGGCGCACAGTCACGCTCCGATGGTCTGACGGCCTCTGGTGGCTGGACTACAAAAAACACAACCTCCGTCCCTTCTTCACCCCCTGGCCGTTCGGCATTTTCCCTTATTAAGTTAAGTGCGGCCGTCGGCAACCGGTGTCTGACTGAACCAACAACGGGTTGGGTGGCTACAGTGCCATCCGGCCCGTTGTTCATTACCAGCGTTCGCGTTCAGGGACCAGAAACTCGGGTAGTCAAACACCTGATTCCCGCGCACACTTCCAATCCACGTTCAGACTTGACTCGCCTGGCTCATGGACCGTTCGATCCACGCTCGCGCTATTGATTTCATTGCCGGTGTTTAAACGCACAATGAAATCCATTTAACAACGATTCGCTCCTTGAGTCCGCGTGTGGTTCCCCAGAGTCGATTCAGGTTCCGTCGAACCCAGAATCAAGCGAGGTCGCCAGCACGGACAAGAAGGAGAGATCCGTTGAGACCAAGATCATTCGGCCCAATCCGTGGCAAGGTCCCCTGGGGTCTGGTCGGCCTGATCGGCCTGGTGACCTTGATCGAGTGGTCCCTGGTTCGCCAGGCTGACGACTTCACCGCTTTGGAAAACCTGAACTGGAGGCTGAGCGGTCGTGCAGCCCGCCGCGAAGCCACCCGAAGCCAGATTCTTTGCTTCGGCACGAGCATGATGCAGATGGGCATCATCCCCAAGGTGATCGAAGAACGCACGGGCCTTCGAGCGTTTAATCTCGCCGTTTGTGCCGGTCCACCCCAGGCTGATGAGGTCCTCTTGCGCCGGACGCTGAACGCGGGGGCCCGGCCTTCCGCAATTCTGGTGGATTACCACCCCCACTGTCT
>JBDTIR010000017.1:0-2909 GCA_039936275.1 Isosphaeraceae bacterium
ATGAATAGATCTCTAAAATATAAAGTCCGTTCCCGATTTGATTTCAAAATGGAGTTCGATCGCCCATGATCGAGGTGAGCCACTTCACCAAGCGCTACGGCGAGTTCGTGGCGGTCGACGACCTGAGTTTCACTATTCATAAGGGTGAGATCTTTGGGTTCATTGGCCCGAATGGGGCTGGCAAGAGCACGACGATCCGGTTCTTGGCCACGCTCTTGCGCCCGACGACCGGAGACGGTCGGATCAACGGTCACTCGGTCGTCACCGACCCGATGGCCGTGCGCCGTTTGATCGGGTTCATGCCGGACGACTTCGGCGTCTATGACGGCATGAAGGTCTGGGAATTCTTGGATTTCTTCGCCGTTGCGTATGAAATTCCTCGGACGCATCGCAAGCAGATCATCGGTCAGGTGCTCGAGCTTCTGGACCTGACCCATAAGCGAGACGATTATGTCAACGGTTTGTCCAAAGGGATGAAGCAGCGGCTCTGTCTGGCCAAGACCCTGGTTCACGACCCGCCGGTGTTGATCCTCGACGAGCCGGCCTCGGGGCTCGATCCGCGTGCCCGACTGGAAATGAAGGCGCTTTTGACCGAACTGAAGGGGATGGGCAAGACGATCCTGGTGTCGAGCCACATCCTTTCGGAACTGGCCGACTTCTGCACGTCGATCGGCATTATCGAGCGGGGAAAGCTCCTGGCCGCCGGCAGTATTCAAGAGATTCAGCGCCGATTGCGGGCGCATCGCGTGCTCAAGGTCCGCGTCCTCGACGCGAACACCGACCTTGCCGCCGCGATCCTCCGCGAGGACCAAGGGGTCCGCGCCGTCGAGTCGTTCGACCACACCGTGACCGCCGAGTTTGAAGGCGAGGAGGCCGACCAGGCGCGCTTGCTCCATCGTCTGATCAGCGCAGGGATCATTGTTCATTCATTCGCGGAAGAAGCCCTGAGTCTAGAAGACGTCTTCATGATGATTACAAAAGGGATCGTTAATTGATATTGAATCGATAGTATTCCTTTGGAATATTGAATCTGGAATCTTTAATCTTCGAGAAATGCGTGATGCTTCTGCGTGACAATCCCGTCCTGACCCGCGAGTTGCTCGTCAACCTGCGGTCGCCGCGCGCCTTCCTGCTTCAGTTCGCTTATGTGGCGTTTCTGGGTACGGTCGTCTATTTCGCATGGCCCCAGGGTGAAAACAGTGCGCACCAGATCGGCACTGGGGCGGCCCAGCGGTTGTTCGACTTGTTTTTTCTGGGGCAGTTCTTTCTGGTCGCCCTGGTGGCGCCGACGTTCGCCGCTGGCACCATTACCGGCGAGAAAGAGCGCAAAACCTATGAGATGCTTCTGGCCAGCCCCCTGGAACCGATGACGATCCTGATTGGCAAACTCTTAAGTTCGTTAACGTATATTGTTTTGTTGATTATTTCAAGTCTGCCCCTGATGATACTCTGCTTCCTCTTGGGCGGAATCTTGCTCTCGGAGATTGCGCGAGCATATCTGATCTTGATCTTGGCGGCGGGGACGTTCGGTCTGATGAGCGTGGCCTGTTCGAGCTACTTCAGCCGGACCAGTTCGGCCTTGGTCGTCAGTTATCTGATCATTTTGCCGTTGGCGCTCTTGTGCGTGACCTTGACGCGCACCGAGAACACGGTCTTGCGTGATTTCGTGTCGATCTCGGTCTTGCCACCGTGGTGTCTGGCGATCTGGACTGTCGTGGCAATCACCGTCAACCGCCGCTTGCTCAGACCGCCCGACGTGGGCAGCGAGGGCAAGGACGTGATCGATGAAGAGCAGGAGATGAAGTACGCCATCGGCGTGGTCATTGACCGCGACCTCTTCCCCGACAAGCTCTTCGCGCCCGCCAAACGCTCTGACTTGATGCCCGACGGCACCAATCCCGTGCTCGATAAAGAGCTGCGGAGTGAGATCTTCAGCCAGGGAACGCTCATGCTTCGCCTGGTGATCCAGGTTAGCATGCTCCTGTCGATCCCCTTGATGGCGTTCCTCTTGTTCTTCAAGCCCGAACTGGCAGGGTTTTATGTAGCGTATGTCATCATTTTCAACATGCTGGTCGGTCCCGTGTTCTCATCGGGAAGCATTACGCAGGAGCGTGAGCGGCAGACGCTCGGCCTCTTGCTGACGACTTTGCTGGGCCCCGGGCAGATCGTGCTGGCCAAGCTCTTGGCGGCGCTTCGGG
Organism: Isosphaeraceae bacterium; assembly: GCA_039936275.1. Lineage (GTDB taxonomy): Bacteria > Planctomycetota > Planctomycetia > Isosphaerales > Isosphaeraceae > JBDTIR01. The sequence continues at coordinate 2,199 of JBDTIR010000017.1, forward strand.
TCTCGACGGTCTTGACGTTCTTGCTCACCGAGCAATTGCTCCTGGCGTATGTCTTGATCCCTGAGCTGCGTGAGCGGTTCTGGACCCTGTTCGTCTACCTGGCGATCATTGCGGCAACCTGCCTGGTGACGACGACGGTCGGCCTCTTGTGCTCGTCGTTGTCGAGACGGACGGCTGTGGCGATGGTCCTGACCTACATGATGTTGCTCGTCTTGTTCGTCGGGCCGCTCGGGGTAAGTCGGTTCCTCTTGGGATTCTCCGGAATTACCGAGGATCGGCTCGCCGCCTTGACCGTGACCAGCCCATTCTCAGCCGCGTTCAGCGTACCGACCCCCGCGCGGTCGGGGTTCAGTACGGCGGTTGATCCGTTCGAGCGTTCGCAACTCGTCACCGGCCTGAACCTACCGGTCTGGACGGTCTACCTGGGCTTGACGCCCTTGCTCTGCCTCGTGCTCTATGGCGTCACGTACCTGGCCTTCCGCTGGCGATGGTGGCGGGCAAGCAATACGATCTGAGCCGATCGGCGAGCGGGATTACCATTCCGGATCGGCCTGGACCTTGGGCTCCGCGTTTTTGCCGTTCGGCAGGGTTCCTTGGTTCAAGTACCACATGCCGTCAGGCCCCTTGACCAGGCTGGACTCAACGCGCACTGACTCGATCGGCCCGTCCTCGGTCTTGCCCCGGACGTAGACCGAGATCGTATACGATGCT
>JBDTIR010000018.1:0-5417 GCA_039936275.1 Isosphaeraceae bacterium
GGGCGCTTGACCGCCCCCACCCTAACGACCAATATTAAACACATGAAAATTTGTCTTGATAGAAGGCTGGTTCCGCGATCAGTCCCCCGTCGAGGCCGCTCTGGCCGAAGCGGCGGGAAGGGGTCGGGCAGGTGGGAGCAGCGCTGTTACGGCGGCCGACATCGCTCTGATGCCGGTGCGTACAGTCGGCTCGGGATCGGGCTGGAACAGGGAGGAGTGCAGTGAAGGCAACGATTCGTTCTTCGCCAGGGCCTCGGCGATCCGTTCAGCAGGGACGGTTCCCAGCCGGAACATGAACGTCGGCACGCCGTCCTGGCCGAACATGCCGAAATCTTCCGCGGCCATCGTTGGCTCGACCGTCTCGATGTTCGAGGCGCTCAGTTCGCGGACCAGGGTAGGCATCACTTTCTCAACCAGGCTGGGCGTGTTGACCGTTGGCGGGGTGGTGTCGGTGACTTCGATGATCGGCTCGGGGGCGTTGTGGGCCTCGGCCAGGCCTTTCGCTCGGCGCTGGATGCCGGCGATCATCTGGTCGCGGACCTCGTTGCGGAACGACCGCAAGGTCAGTTGCAGGCGAACCTCGTCCGGGATCACGTTATGCCGGCTGCCGCCATGGATCGCGCCCACGGTCAAGACGGCCGGATCAATCGGCCGGATTTCCCGGCTCACAATCGACTGCATGTCCAGGACCAAGGTCGCCGCCAGCACGATCGGGTCAATCGTGGCGTCAGGCATGGCGCCATGTCCCCCTTTGCCCTTGATAATCAGGTCGACAGACGTGGCGCTGGCCATCGCCGGGCCGATACAGTAGCCGACCTTGCCCGCTTCCAGATCATGCGCCACATGCAGGGCCAGGGCGAAATTGGGCCTTGGAAACCGGGTGAACAGGCCGTCGGCCAGCATGGCATGAGCCCCATCGCCGGCCTCCTCAGCCGGCTGGCCGATCAGAACGACCGTGCCCGACCAGCGATCGCGGTGCTCGGCCAGCCACCTGGCCGTGCCAACCAGGCAGACCATGTGAATATCGTGACCGCATGCATGCATCACTCCGACCACGTTACCGCTGCCGTTCTTCATTGTCACATGGCTGGCGTATGGCAGACTGGTTTCTTCGCTGACCGGCAAGGCGTCGAGGTCACTGCGGACCAGAACGATCGGCCCCTGGCCGTTACGCAAGAGACCGACAACGCCGAGACCACCGACGCCGGTCGTCACATCGGCCCCGGCTTTCTTCAACTCGTCGGCGATCCGTCTTGCCGTCTCGAACTCACGAAACGAGAGCTCAGGATGACTGTGCAAGTGGCGGTACAGATCAAGCAAAGGGGCCAGATTTTTCTGTAACCAGGGGTCATGACCCGGCGTGACGTCCGCCGCGAGACCAGGGGAGGCGGACAGACAGCAGGCAATCAGCGCCATCGGCGCAAGCCGACCGAGGGACATGGGCGGGGTCTCCTCAATGGCCGTCGAGAGCGGGCGGGGCGAGGCGGAGGGAAGACCAGGGCAGGATCTAGGCGAATCCGCAGGCCGATTGAGGATTGGGATCGGCTCCCAGACCCGCTTCATCGACCATCTTACCGTGGAGGCGTCAACCTATTACATTCCCATTTGTTTGGCATGGGCGCGAGCCTTGGCATCTTCGGCTTCGGGGATCTTGCCGCAACGCTGGTAGATGACCGACAAGGCGGTGTAGCTGAAGGTATCTTCCGGCTCTAGTTCAACGACGCGCTTGGCGTGCTGGATCGCCTCGTCGCTCATGGCCAGATCAGCGTAGAGCTTCGCGAGCATGCCGTGGCCGATGGTGAAATTGGGATCAAGCCCGACCGCCTCATTCAACTTGGCGACGGCTCCCGGCTTGTCCCCCTGGGTGCGCAGGTCCACCGCTTGGTCATACAGCTCATCGGGGGTCGGCATCGGGTCGGGCTCCGGCTCAAGGTCTCGAAGAGATTGAAACGTGTGTTTTCACGTCCAGATGCATTGTACGGGCAAGGCCCGTCCCAATGCTAGTCGTCTCTCGGTCTCACGGGGTATTTATTGTCTCTGTCAAAACATGTGCGCATCTAAGGAACACCGACGGGGCGACTTCCGGAACGGAAACCCCGATCGGCGTTAGGGGCGCGAATGCCCTTCGGGTCAAATCCCGGCTCCGCTCAACATTTAGACGCGGGCGGCCTGGCGTGCCTTGCGGAGGCGCTTCAGCTCTTCGCGGCGCCGACGTTCGCTGGGCTTCTCGTAGTAGGCCTTGCGTCGCATCTCTTTCCGCAGGCCGCTCCGCTCGCAGAGTTTGCGAAAGCGGCGGACGGCGTCTTGAATCGATTCGCCGGAACGTACCCGTAACTTCACCACAAGCGGAACCCCTTACCATTTGGATGAGAAATTCGACAATGGTTGATTTTCTTCCCCCTCTGCTTGCCACCGTCAAAGGCGCGACCGTGGCCAAGACAGAGCGAGGGTCATTGACTATACACGGAGGGCGTCTCTGAGCCAAGGGCTCAGCCGGGCCAAGATCTGGATTTCCTGTGACAAGTTTGCCGGCGGCCAGACGTCCCGGCTCAATATCCACCGCCGCCATAACCGCCCCGGCTACTTCCACCACCACCGCCACCGCCACCACCGCCACCGTAGCCGCCTCGACCGCCACCGCCACCGCTTCGGTCGCCACGTTCCTCACGAGGACGGGCCTCGTTGACCGTCAGTGGCCGGCCTTCCATGGAATAGTTGTTGAGGGCCTCAATGGCGGCGTTTGCCTCGTCATCGTTGGCCATCTCGACGAAGCCGAAGCCTCGGCTTCGCCCGCTGAACTTGTCGATGATCACCTGGCCGCTCGTGACCGTCCCGTAGGGTTGGAACAGGTCCACGAGATGATCGCCCGTGGTGTCGTAAGGGAGGTTGCCGACGTAGATGTTTTTCGACATGGGTCGCTGCCTTGTCCCGGGACCACCCGCGCCCGCTCCAATTACGGGCGATCGGTGTAGCTTCGTCGATATGTCGTCACGGAAACGACCCCCAACCGGCCAGCCTATTCGGTCAAGAACACGGTCGGGCGGCTTCATGCCATTCGATACTATGAACACCTCGCGCAGGGAACACAAGCAAAAAATTGAAGGAACCCGGATCAATCTTCAGGGACAACACCACCGAAATCAACGAGGGTCGAGAGGTTCACGCAAGTTCGCGGTCGATCCGGGGGAGGAGCTTGGCGAAATCGAGCCGGCTGGGGCAGGCGTCGCGGGCGGCGTCGAGGTTGGCCCCTTGCCAGTCGCGCTCGGCCTCGGTGAGTTCGCTATAAAGCTTGCGAGCTTCGGAGCGGTAGCCGTGATGGTCGTGATAGGTGAGCAGGCGGGTCAGGTCGCCAAGCGCGGCGTCGGTGCCGGCGGCTCGGCTGCATCGGCCGTCGCAATCGGCGCAGAGGGTGGGACCGGCGGCCAGGCAGGCGTCTCGAAGTTGGTGCAGTTCGGCCGTCTTCAAGGGTTCATAATTCAAGGCAGCCGCCACGTCTTCGCGGATCTGGTCGGTGTTGCGCATGGAGACGCAGGCGGTGGTAATCCGCTCATCGGTCCAGATGGCGTGGAGCAAGCCTTGATAGGGCGTCAACCCTTTGTCCTTGAGCATGGGGGCGTTTTTGAAGACCTGATCCAGGTCAGTATGGCCGGCGACCTGCTTCATCGAGATCAGGCCGATTCCTGCTTTGTGGCAGGCGTCGAGCGCCCGGTTCAAGGGGGCGTCCTTGTCGAGCCAGGGGGTATACTGGAGCATGATTGCATCAACAAATCCCCCTTCGGCCGCAGCCTGAAGGTACTCGGCGCGACGGGCGTCGTGGCATGAGAAGCCGACGAATTTCGCCTTGCCCGATTTCTTGATCGTTTCAATCGTCTCCTTGAACTCTTTGCTCTTGGGCCAGTTCAAGGAGTCAGCCCCGTATTCGCCGGGTCCGATGCCGTGGATGAAAAGCAGGTCCAGATAGTCGGTCTTGAGCGCCTCAAGCCGCTTGTCAAGCAAGTCGATCAGCTGGCGAGGCCCCTGGCGAGGATGGGCCTTGGTGACGAGGAAGATGTCTTTGCGGACGGCCGGGCGTTCCAGGAACCAGCGGCCCAGGCCGGGTTCTGAGCCGTAACAATCGGCCGTGTCGAAGGCGCGGATGCCTCGGGCGTAGGCCATGCGGACCAGTTTATCGAGCCCCGGACTCTTCCAGGTGCCGATGTTCAAAATGGTCAGATCAACGCCCGTTTTGCCCAGGGGGCGTCGAGGGAGCGTCGTCTTCGACGCCGGAGAGTCAGCCGCCTTGCCGACGGAAGTTGTGGACATCGCCGCCGTGGTCGCGATTGCGCCTGCTTGGAGAAAATCGCGACGGTTGACGCGAGAGGGCTCGGGACCGGTCATCGTTCGGGTGCTCCTCGATCCTTCGGCGGTCGTTTGGGTCGGTTCGCGTGCGACTTGGCGTCAACGCTACGCGAGAACCACGCCGATGTCGAGCAAAATCCGAGAAAATGAACGGTCGTTGTCGGTTCAGGCTCCCACCATCAGCTCGGTCTCGGCTCGCTCAGCGTACTCAGCGGGCAGGATCTCTTCGCGGTAGACCGGCACATGACCAGGGGCCTGGATGCCAATGCGAACCTGATTGCGGTCGATCTTGACGCTGGTGATCACGATGTCGCCGTTGATGACGATCTTCTCATTCAGCTTGCGGCTCAGGACCAGCATTGGGCTTGCCTCCGTGTTTCGGTTGTCGTTCTTGACGTCTCTTTTGGTTTGATCGCGGCGTTGGCTTGTGCTGCGAACGAGAGAATAGTGGAAGCAGGAACCGTGCCATGCATCGCGACGGCCCAGGCCAATTTTTACGCAATCTCTTTCATCACATCATCTTAAAATAAATTAAAGTTGGTCCGCCGGTATGCCGATGTACGATTCATCCGTTCCGTGTTTCCCCTTTTGTTCCCAAAACATGGGGGGGCGTGTGGAAAAATGGGAACCGGAATGAAGGGATGGTCAGCGGGCGGGGCACACGGTACGATCTGCGAAAGGGACGTTCAGGCCGAATACGTTCAAACGGACGGGTGCGCAGGGTCGTCTCTAATAAGGAGGGTGGACGTTGCGGGTGGGAATCGGTCACGACACGCATCGGCTCGTGGAAGGCAGGCCCTTGATCCTGGGCGGAGTGCGGGTCGCGTTTGACCGTGGCCTGGCCGGCCACTCGGATGCCGACGTGGTATTTCACGCGGTCGCCGACGCCCTTCTGGGCGCATCGGCCCTGGGGGATATCGGCGAACACTTCCCGGACACCGACCCGAAATGGCAAGGGCTCGACGGCGGACGCTTGCTCTCGGAGGTCGTGGACCTCGTGGCCCGGGCCGGCTGGCGGCCGGTCAATTGCGACGTCATCATTCACGCTGAGCGGCCCAAGCTCCTGGAGGTCAAGCCAG
>JBDTIR010000019.1:0-5352 GCA_039936275.1 Isosphaeraceae bacterium
TGCAGTTGGTCAGGCTCACCGTACCATAATTGAGCATGCCGCCGCCGCCATCAGCAGGGTTTTCGTCGAAGCCATCGACGATCCACAGGTTGCTGATCGTCGCATGCGCAAGCGGGCCGATGTAGAAGATGTGGTTGATATGGTCGATCCCCGTTTGATCGGAGGCTTCGACTATCAGCGAATCCGTCGGGCCCTGGATCGTTACCGCATAGTGCTTGTTGGTCAGCTCGAGCCCGTTGGCGCCGCCCGTGGTTCCCTGCAGGATGATGGGCACGTAGCTCGGAGCGAACTGGATGGTGGTGGCCTCGGAGGCTGCGTTCGCCGAGGCGATCGCTTCGCGCAGGTCGATCTGGCCGGGGACGTGCGCGTCGGTGAAGTTGTTCACGACGATCGTGGACCGCACCCAGCGATGCTCCAGGGCCTCCAGGGCGGGGCGGAGCCGGTGTGGTGCCGTGCGAATCGTGCGGGTGACGGGGCGGTTGAACACGTTGCGAACCAAGGAACGCATTGTCATGGCAAACTCCGGAAGCAGGATGGCAAACCGACCGCCCCGCGGCCGGAATGAGGGAACAGGGCAAGGGTGTCACACAGATCCCGCGGCGCGGACAGTTGCCGCGACCTCACCGAGACACTCGGTGGGGACCACGAAGGAACTCTCCAGCACCTTCTCATCGTCGTTAATCAAATCGGGGAAGCGCCGCGGCAGCAGCGCCACGGCGAAGACCTCCTGAACGCCGCTCTCGAACTTGAGCAGGCCGACCGGCTCGCCGCGGCGCAGGTCCACGACGCAGATGCCGCACGTCCGCTGCTCAGGGGCGAGTCGCTCGGTGATCGGGATGCCGCTGAAGACGGCCGACTCGCGGACCTGCGACAGCCCGACGAAGGCGAGGTCCCCCGCGAAATCGAGCCCGCGCGTGAACCCCGGCACGGCGGCGACCGCTTCGTACCGCCCGGTGTTCAGGTCCACGGTGCCGAGCGTCCCCGAGCCCGACTCGCAGACCCAGAGCCGGCCACCATACCAGCGCGGCGAGTGGGGCATCGACAGGCCCCGGCAGAGGACCTCGCCGGAGCCCACGTCCATCAGCAGGCCGCCCCGCGCCTTGTTCGCTCGCCAGCCGCCTATGTCGTTCGTTTCGCCCAGCGCCGTGACGTACTTCGGCCTGCCGTCCACCATGCCCAGTCCGTTGAGGTGGCAGCGGTCCGACGGCTCCAGTTCAGTGACGAACGGCGGCCGCCAGCGCGGCACGAAGCTCGACTCGGGGTCGAGCGTGGCCAGGCAGGAGAAGCGGGTGTTGACGAACCAGAGCTGGCCGCCGGCCCCGAAGGCCATCTCATGGATCATGACATTGCCGGTGACGTGGCTGGCGCGCGGCAGGTAGCAACCGTCGTGCGTGCCGGCGGGCTCCAGTCGGCGGGCGACGTCGGGGTTGTCGCGGAACTCCCAGACCTGGATGGTGGTGCCGATAGCGAGTCTGGCGCCGCCGTCGGCCAGGGCCAGGCCCATCGGGGCCTTGAAGCTGCGGAAGTGGGTGTTGAGGTGGTCCCCCTCGTCGCGGACCATCACGAGCTTGCCGGCCTGGTACGTGGTGACCAGCAGCGACGCGCCCAACTGCCGCAATATCGCGGGGACGTTCGGCGTGTGGGCGGCCCGCAGCGGCCCCGCGTCCTCCGTCGGGCCGGCGGGGGCATCCGGCGTGCTCAGGAGACGATCGCGACCATTCTGCTCGGTCGGTTTCGCCGTCGGTCTGGTGGCGGCACGTTGCGTGGCCATGTTATTTCTCCCGCTACGCTCCAAGGGGCCGGAACGGGGCGTGACCGCTTCGTCGAGATACGCTGCTTCAATGATGCACTGGCTCGTGGTTGACTGCAAGGGTAAGCGTCATTTCCCTGCCGCGTTTCTCACGACCGAGAAGAAAAGAAGTGACGACCTCCGCTGATGAGCCGGCAGAGGCCGAGTTACAGTCCCAGAGGGTCGATGTTCCGAAGGCGAGGCGGTGGGCCGCAACGCTCGTCGTGGGTGTTGTGTGCGGCGAAGACGAGCCCGGCATCGCCGGGGTCGTGTCCCTCCGGCTCCGCCATCGTGGTCGCTACAAACCCAACCGCATTACCGACGGTGAAATTCTTGATGCCGGACCTGATAGCGGCGCACCTTGACCGGATCCACCTGATAGCCCAGACCGGGCCGGGTCGGGATGATAAGCAAGCCGGGGTTGACGAACTCGATCAGGGGGACCACGTAATCGTCAACGAACCAGCGGATGCTGGGCTCGATGTCGGTCGGATACTTGCAGTTCTCCAGAGCGGCGAGGTGAATCCCTTGCGCCTGGCCGACGCCTAGCTCGGGCATCGTGCCCACCCAGCAGTCAACCCCTTCGTCCTGGCAGCGGTTGTGCAGGTCCAGGGTGGGACCGAAGCCGCCCATGCGCTGAATTTTGAGGTTGATAATCCGACCCGCGCCACGCTGGATCGCCTCAAGGGCGCGCTCGGTGGTGTCGGCCGTCTCGTCAAGACAAACCGGAGTCGTCACGGCGGCTTGCAGTTCGGCGAGGCCGTCCAGGTCGTCGGCCGCCATGGGCTGCTCAAACATGAGAAGTTGATATTCATCGAGTTTACGAAAAATATCAATATCAGCACGCGTGTACGCGGCATTGGCGTCAACCATGAGCGGCAGGTCGCCGAAATGCTGACGAACGGCGTGGACGAGATCCAGATCGCGCCCCGGGGCGATCTTGATCTTCACCCGTCGGTAGCCTTCGACCAGGTGGCGCTCGATCACCTGAAGCAGCTCGATGATCGTCGGGTAAAGGCCGACGGCCAGGCCAGACTCAACCCCCGTGGCGATCTGCTCGACCGGCGCGCCGAGTGCCTCGGCCAGGCTCATGTGCCACCCCTGGGCGAGCAGGTCCCAGCAGGCGGTCTCGACCCCCGCCACCGCAAACCGACTGCATGACGACCAAGCAGGGGTCAACCGGGCCAGGTCGTCCACCTCCTCGATCACGGCGCCGAGCATTCCCGGCACGATCCGTTTGACCAGATCATCCCAGCAACCTTCCGGCGTGTCCGCGGAATAGCCAAACGAGGCGGCCATCGGCGAACTCTCACCCACGCCGATGCGCCCGCCGGCCGTCTCGATGCACACCAGGATCGCGTCCTTGATCGCGACCTCGCCCCCGGAAATCCGGAAGGGCTCCTTGAATGGGACCTGGAGATGGGTCAAACTGATCCGCTCGATCGCGTCAGCCATAAAACGATCCTCCAGGCGCCTCGGTGCGACGACCTTCATCATAGGGGCCAAAATCTGGGGTGCAAGCCGCTTGATCGAAACCCGCCCACGTTTCCAAGGCGGCCGTCCGTTCCCCCAACAGCCCAACTCTCAAGGACTTGGAACCAAACGGGGTTGCGAACGACCCGCGAACCTTGCTAGGATTCAGCCCACGAGCCCGCCTTTTTTTTAACTCCTCCTCTGACTTCGCAACGAGACGCCCTGATGGATTCCCCAGAGACTCCCTGGTACCACGACGGCCTCGCCTTCGAGTGTACCCGCTGCGGCGCCTGCTGCACCGGGGTCCCGGGCTACGTCTGGGTTGATGCCGAGCAAATCCAGCGCCTGGCCGATCATCTCCGGCTCTCGGTCGAGGATTTCGGCCGCCAGTATCTTCGGCAGGTCGGCCAGCGTCTGAGCCTGATCGAGCGGCCCAACGGCGACTGCGTATTCTGGTCACGGTCCTCCGGCTGCACCGTCTACCAGGCGCGCCCGAACCAGTGCCAGACCTGGCCGTTCTGGCCTGACAACCTTGAATCTCCCGAAGAGTGGGCGCGGGCCACCCGCACCTGCCCTGGCACGGGCCAGGGGCAATGGTTCAGCCTGGAGGAGATCCGGGCCTCTGCCGCTCGGACGCCGCAATGAACGCGCCGGCCACTATTGACATTCCCGACCTGGACCGCGTTCGAGACGCGTTGCGCGTCCTTTACGCCGACCTCGACGCCGACGTGGCCAGTCATGCGCCCGTCTGCTTGCTGAGTGGCCGTTGCTGCCGATTCGCCGAGTACGACCATACCCTGTTCCTCTCCGAGCCCGAGGCCGCGTTGCTGCTGGCCGACGCTCCGCCGCCGTCTCGACCGCTCGACGACGGCGCGACCTGCCCCTGGCAAGACGCCCAGGGCCGATGCACCGCCAGGGAGGCCCGCCCCCTGGGCTGCCGGGTTTACTTTTGCGAAGACCGCTATCAGGAACATGCCCACGCGCTCAGTGAAACCTACATCGGACGCCTCAAACGTCTCGCCGAGACCCTGGGCCTTCCCTGGAACTACGCCCCCCTGCACCGCCACCTTCACGCCGCCCAGGACGCGGGCCGCTTCCCGACCGTGCCCGCCGGCCTGGAGTCGTCCGGGTGAATTCATCGCATCGTTCTTGTCATAGTTCGTTCACCAATGAACCTGGACCCGGTCCAGGTTCCGGCCGTGGGCAATCACTTCGCTCTTGACATTAGTCCATACGGCCAATACCGTTGAGCCGAGCGACGCCCGGCATGGGCCGATCCCGTTCCGAGGAGACCCGCCGTGACCAAGAAAGAAATTGTCAAAAAGATTTCCGAAGATATCGGCCTGACCCAGCTCAAGACCAAGGACATCGTCCAGCGGACCCTTGATGCGATCATCGAAACGCTCGTCACCGAGGGCCGGATCGAATTACGGAATTTCGGCGTTTTTGAGGTCAAACAGCGGGCCCCTCGCAAGGCGAGGAACCCGCGAACCGGAGCCAAGGTGTTCGTCCCGTCGAAGAACGTGGTGACCTTCAAACCGGGCAAGGAGATGGAAGAATTGGTCAGGACCATGGATCCTGAGCGTCTTCGACTATTGGAAGACGACGCGGATGCCGATCAAGAAGGTAACGGACCGATTGAACCGACCGACGACTCGCCTCGGGCGACCTCGCCCGCCAGCGCCGACTCGGCCGACTAGCCTCCCGTTGGCCCGCTTCGCGATCGCCTTGGCCCCTTTATTCCACAAATAAAGGGGCCAAAGGTGGCCCGGACGGTCCCAAAAGGGGGGACGGTCCCTTGCCCAGGAGAAAGCGGCGTCGGGTGAGACGCCCCTGGATCGAGACCCGCGCGACGGATCGCGCGGCCGGAGCGATCCGGGCGGTCGCTTACCGAAGCGGGAGGATCCCCGAACATGCGGAAAACGTTGGCGGCCCTCATCATCATCGTGGGGGGGATCGCCCTGGGCGAAGGTTCAGCGCGTGCTTTGGGCGTCGGTCGGAACCAAGAACCCGAATTACTCCGACGTCCTGTACATCGACGAGCTGATCGGTCCAGAGACCGTCAGTACCATGCCTCCGGCGACCTACGA
>JBDTIR010000020.1:0-3515 GCA_039936275.1 Isosphaeraceae bacterium
GAGCTGGGGGCCGTCGGAGGATGGGGGCCGGGAGGAGTTCGACGAGTTCTGGCCCAGCCTGGCTTCAAGTGCCGCGATCCGCTGCTCAAAGACCAGCACGAGCGCGAGGATCGCTTCGCGCACGTCGTGCGGTGTCTTGTCCCAGAGGTCCTGAGGAAGCGGCGGCACACTGTTCATCCAATCGTGATAACCGTTCGACACCCCAAATGCCAGAGGCTACCCCGTGAACGGTTACCTCGCCCTTACGAACCCGGATCAGTGGCCGAGCGCCACGAGGTGATGAACCGCAAGGCCGGGACCAACCCGTCCGAATGGTTCGACCTGCTGATTCGCGCCACCATCGAGCGGGACCGCACGGACCGCGCCTACGCTGCTGGCCGGCTGGCCAGACTCGGCTACCACGTCTCTTACGCCACGCCGAACCCTGAAGCACCGCGCCGCAACCCGCGACTGGCCTTTGGCGACCTGGTGCAAGCCCGCGCCGCATGCGCTCGCCTGGGGATCAAGGCCGCGCTCTTGTAGTTACGCGGGATGGGCTGGCACGTCTTGATGATCGAACCGAGTTCGCCAGAAATGGACGTTCACCAATGAGCCATGACCCCCTATCCAATGTGATTGCCCGCCTTGAAGCTGGCGGTTTCGAGCCCAGACCGACCGGCTCCGGTTCGTGGGAGTCGAGATGCCCCGCACACCAGGGAAGCCGCCGTAATCTGTCGATCGCCCTGGGCGATGACGGCCGAGTCTTGCTCCACTGCCACCACACAAGCGAATGCTCGCACAAAGACATCATCGAGGCACTTGGGATGAATGAGGCAGACTTGTTTGTCGAGTCCGATCGGCCCCGGAGTAAGACCCGTGCGCCGAGCCGAACCTACCCCACGTTCAAGGATTTCGTGACCGCGCTGGCCCCGAAGCTGGGCAGGCCGACCGCCTACGGCTACCAGGACGCGAACGGCCAGACCGTCATGGGTGTTGCGAGGTTCGACGCTGACGACGGTTCCAAGACCTACCGGCCCGCGCACAAGACTCCCGATGGTTGGCAGTCTGGCGACCCGACCGGCAAGTTACCCTTGTATCGCATGCCCGATATCGTGGCGTCTGATGAGAGAATTTACGTTTGCGAGGGCGAGAAAGCCGTTGATCTGGTCCGCTCGCTGGGCTTGACCGCAACGACGTCGGCCCACGGGTCGAACTCCGCCAGCAAGACCGACTGGTCCGCGCTCGCGGGAAAAGAGGTCATCGTCTGCCCGGACAACGACGAACCGGGGTTCAAGTATCTCAATGACGTCAAGATGATCCTGTCGGGCCTGGTTCCGACGCCCGTGGTCCGGGTTCTCTACCTGACCGGCATCTGGCGGACGGATGCACCGATTCAAGAGGGCGACGATATCGCCGAGTGGTTGTCCGCTGGTGTTCCGAGCGGCTGGGCTCCCGAGCAGTGTGGCGTCGAGCTCGAACGTCTGGCGGACGAGGTACCGGCCGAAGTCTTGCCCGTCGCGACCGCGCACGGGGCTCCGAAGCTTGAACTCGATGACGTGGGTGATGACGAACCCGTCGGCCTGCCCCCGGTCGAACCGTTTCCCCTGCATGTTCTGCCCCCCGCCGTCGCCGAGATGGTCAAGGAGGTAGCCGAGTCGATCGGTTGTCCGGTTGATTTTCCCGCCGTGGCCGCCCTGGCTATTGCGTCTGGCGTGATTGGCCGATCGGTCGCCTTGCTGTTGAAGCCTGGCTACTTCGCCAATACGGTCATCTGGGCGGCGCAGATCGGCCCGCCGTCCGATGGAAAGTCACCCGCCAACACCGCCATGCTCGAACCCGTGCGGCGGATTGACGAGATGCTGGCCACCGAGCACGCCCAAAACATCGCACGCTGGGAAGACGAGTCCGCCCAGAACCCAAAGGTCAAGATCCCAAGGCCCCGCCCCAGACGCATCGACGTTGACGATGCGACATCTGAGGCCCTGGACCTCATCGAGGCGGACAACCCACGGGGCCTCATTCAGGTTCAAGACGAGGTAGCGAGTTTTGTGTTGAGCATGAATCAATATCGTGGGGGTAAGGGCACTGACCGCCAGAGATCGCTCAAGAAATGGTCTGGCGTTTCGGGCAAGAAAGACCGCGTTGGCCGAGACGGAGGCGAACCGATCCGCAACCCCCATCCAAACATGACTGTCTTTGGGGGCATTCAGCCGGACATGATCGGCGAACTGGTCGATTCGAGGGGCAGGCGCGACGGGTTCCTGGATCGGTTCGTCCTGACCTACCCGGACCAACTCCCGGTCCCCGACTGGTCAGAACGTGGGATTTCCGACAAGGCTGTCGAAGACTGGTGCGCCGTCGTGCTTCGGCTTTGGGAACGCCCCTTGAGCGACAAGAACGGCCAGTTGGCCCCCCACGCCGCGCGGTTCACACCTGAAGGCAAGGCGCGTTGGATCGAAGGATACAACGCCCATGCGGCGGAGATGAGAAGCCCCGATTTCCCACCGCACCTGAGAGGCCCTTGGGGCAAGTTCCGCGAATACGCGGGACGCTTCGCCTCTGTCTCGGCTTGCCTGTGGCACGCATCCGATCCGACGGCCGATCCGCTGGTGATCCCCGACGCCGCCGTACAGAACGCCGACGGAGCCTGGGAACTGGTCCGCTACTTCAAGTCTCACGCACGCCGAGCCTACGCTGCGCTGGACGCCAAGCACCGGGAAGCCGTCGCGGACAAGCTGGACGCCGACGTCAAGAAAACCTACTCCGCGCTCAAGGCCGCGCCCGGGGGCTTGGCCCGAACCGCGATTCGCAACGCCGTCTTCAAAGGGCATAGATCGTCCGAAGAGATGGACCAAATCAGGACTACTTTGGCCAGATCCGACCTGGGTTACTTCCGAACCGAGTCTACGGGTGGCGCGGACGCCGAGACGTGGTTTTCCGGGAAAGACCCCTGCGCATCAAGCGCAGTAAGGGGGGTGATCGGGAACAACCCGGACCCTGGTGCGCTTAATGCGCATAGTGCGCAGGGGGTGTCCCCAGATTCCACCCCCAATGGACGGGAGGTCTACGAACTATGACCCTGCCTGAAATGGCCGACGCCTTGACCGAACGTCGGATTAATCTGTCTCTCCGCCTGGTGATTGACGCACCAGCCGGATCGATCGACGCCGACTTGAGGCAGGCCCTCGATGAGCACAAGGCCGCCCTCTTGGTTCACCTGGCAAACGAGGATCGTTGGAACGTCCTGAAGGATCAACGTTGGGGCGGAGCACCTGGTACCGAGGCAACGGACGCCGAGTATGAACGTCTCGAAAGACTGGCCATCCAGGGTGATGCCGGATGACGTGGGTCTGGACAGATCCCACGGTCTTGACCATCATCAAAAACGAGAGCGGGCCGAAGACCCCTGAGAAGGTTCGGCCCGCCCCACTCAACCACGAAAGGACGATCAACTATGGCATCACTTCGCAAGCGCGGCAAGACGTGGTTTATCAGGTACGTCGATGCCGACGGGATCAAGGGAGAGGTCAAGGGAT
>JBDTIR010000021.1:0-5368 GCA_039936275.1 Isosphaeraceae bacterium
CGTCCGCCGCATTTTTGAGGAGTGCCCACCGCCATGACCGACAACCCTGTGCTTCTGCGGATCGACGGCGCCGTCGAGCGCCCCTTGAACTTGACCTATGACGACCTGCGAACCCTGCCCGAGAGCGATCACGTGCTTGACGTCTCGCGGTTCCATCCGGATCGCAAGGGCGACGGCGTGGCCCTGGAGGCCTTGCTCCGCCTGGCGAATCCGGCCCCGGGGGCCAATTATCTGACCTTGCACGCCGGCCGAGATGATTTTCATGCGTCAATTCCCTTGCCGCCCGTCCGCGATCAGGCCGTCGTCGTCTTCCGGCAAGGCGCACAGCGACTCGGCGTCGAGCACGGCGGGCCGATCCGGCTCATCATCCGCGATCCGTTGGCCTGCCGCACCGGAGAGCTGGACGATTGCGCCAACGTGAAATATCTCGATCGCATCGAACTCACCGAAGGCAAAGGCCAGGACACCCGTCCGGTTGACGACGCCGAGCACGCCGCGCTGCACGAGCGACAACAAGGAGAGACCTCGTAGGGCGTTGTGAAGCACGCCGGCCGGAATGGAAGACGGCGTGCTTCACACGCCCTACCAAAGCGTAAAGACGCCAACAATCTGTGCTCGATCCGGCTCAGGCGGCGGCTGGATCTTGCTGCCAGAGGGCGAGGATATTCCCTTCGGGATCCTTGAAATAGAGGAACCAGCCCATCCCTGGCACCGGGGTCTTGGGCATGACCACCTGTCCGCCCAGGGTCTCAAGCTTGGCTCCGTACTCATCCACGCTTTCAACGCTGATATAGTTAACGAACGGCTGCTGCGGGTGCTGCCGCTTCATGATCATGCCGTTGACGCCGGGGCGGATCGGCTTACCGTGCTCGTCCGACGGCACTGTTGATACGGTGTGAACCCCCATCGTGTTGTCCGAACTGTCCCAGGCGCGGACGTCCCAGCCAAAGAGCCCTCGATAGAACTCTGCGGCCCGCTTTGGTTCGTCAGCCGGGATTTCGAAATGGCAAATCGTATGATCCATCGTCGTCGCTCCTGGACCTGACTTTTCGGTACGGAAAGCCACAAGAACGCAACCTTGAAGTGTACGTTAGAATAGGTAAACCGTCAAGGCGAATATGAAAGCCTTTCAAATCAAACACACGAAATCTACTGTACGAAGCCCTTGATCTCGTGCCATTCCCCTCTTACACCCATCACCCGTCTTCAATCTCGAACGGTCCCTTAGAGTATAAGGATTTCCCAATGCGAATGATCTCCACGGTCGGCCTTGGTCTGGCGATTTTGGCCGGGAACGGCGTGGCCAGGGCGCAACAGCTTAACATCCGCGAGACCTTCCAGAACCTCGACGCCAACAATGACATGGTCATCGATCGCGACGAGGTCCCCGAGGAAGGTCGGGCCGCCTTCGACCGGCTCCTGGCGAAAGGAGACGCCAACAAGAACGGCAAGCTCGAAGCCGACGAGTTCCGCACCTTGGCCCTGAAGCTTCGCGCCCTGGCCCAAGGGGGCCTTGGTCTCGCCGGCCAACGGTTCCAGGCGATGGACACGGACGGCGACGGCAAGGTCAGCAAGGCCGAGTTCAAAGGCCCCGAACTCCTGTTCAAGCGGCTTGACGCCGACAAAGACGGCTTTATCACGACGGCAGAGGCCCTCAACGCCTTCAAACCTCAAGAGAAGCCAGCCGCTCCGGAACCGGCCGCCAGCGAGCCCAAGCCCCGGGCGGAACCCAAACCCGCGAACGACAGCCCCAAAGCCAAGCGTGCCGCGTTGCTCGAACGCCTCAAGGCGATGGACAAGGACGGCGACGGCACGATCAGCAAAGACGAGTTCAAAGGCCGCGAGGCCCTCTTTGACCGCCTTGATACCGACAAGGACGGCACTTTGTCCAAGGACGAGATCCGCAAACCCCAAAACGCGGCGGGAAAGAAAGCCAAGAAGAAGGACAAGCCCTGAACGGTCGGCGACTCCGGTCCCCGCTCCGTTTGGGTAAGAGGGTCGGTGTGAGGGTTGCTTGACAAGAGAGTCAGCACTCACACGCCGGCCCATTCACTTTCAAACGGAGAGCGAACCGTCCGACCCCACCCGAGTTCCAGGAATCAAAAGCGACATTCCGCATCGAAAATCGGCGACGTCCAGGCGACCGGGACGATCCAGAAAGGACCAGCACCCGGGCGATCGGAGGAATTGGCCGACCGGGCGGTCGGATCTCGACTTGGTAGGGGAACCCTCCCGTCCCAGCCCGGTCAAGGGCGTTGTGTCGGGCCTGGACCGGGGTTTTCGACTGAACGGATAGACGCGAGATGTATCAAGGAGGCTGACGCATGCTGGTCCTGAGTCGCAAGCGGTTAGAGGCAATCCAGATTGGTTCTGATATCCGGATCACCGTGGTGAAGGTGGAGCGCGGCCTGGTCCGCCTTGGAATCGAAGCGCCCGGCGACGTTGTGGTGCTCCGCGAAGAGTTGTTGCTCGACGACGAAGAGCGAGCCGCGCGGAACGCCTGGCAAGCCGCCGACCCCGAAGCAACCGAAGGTCGCCGCGGGGCCTGAGCCGCCGTTCGCGATCAGAATGCGGTTGGAGCGGAAGCGCCCACGGCCCCGGGGGCCGCCTCGTCTTCACTGGCGCCGTTGGCGAACTGCTGCGACGCCTTGGCCCCCGTGGCGAATGAGCCCAGAGTGAGTTCCTGTCCCTCGGTCACGGGCGGGGTCTTCTCGACGCCTGGCGGAATGTCCCAGATCAAGGCGACATCATAATTGTCGCGCTTGTTCGTGTAAAGGAAGACCCGGATCTGATCGTTGTTCAGGATCGGCGAGGTGAACGTCAGCCGCTTGAACGCAGTTTTATTCTTGGCGGTCATGTCCTGGAACTTGAGGAAGTTCTCCTCGGTCGCGCCCAGTTCGCTGGCCAAAAGAACCTGCACGTCCTGACGGAAGTCGCCGCGAGGCACCTCGGGCTCGGGCGGCGGGGCCCCTTTCTTGGGAGGAGCTTTCTTGACTTTCCTCCTGGCCAGAACGTGCAGCCGCAGGCCAGGGGACTTGGGCTTGGACGCAGGATCGTAAAAACTGGTCGTCAGGTCGAAGAGGCCCGGCGTGGTCGGAAGCTGGAATTCCTTGGACGGAACTAGGGGTTTGGGCGGCCGCAGGAAGATCGCCAACCCTTGGAATTGATCCTGTGCCGGCGGGCTGAGATACTGGTCGAGCCGCTGGCGATACTTCAGGTCATTCAAGGTGTGTTCAAGTCGGCGATTGTAGCTGTCGGTGCCGCAGCCCAGCACGCATACCAGAGACGCCGACAACGACAGGGCCAAAATCCGCCTCATGAAGCCACCTCCGCGTCGACGTGTCGGATTCATTCGTGATCACAGTCCTCTCCCTCGTGGGACGAGGTTGTTCAGTGTCTAATGTCTGACTCTAGCCAGTGCGTTGTCAAGGGAAAGCGGGAGAATCCTGGCTTTTGTTTGATCTCAATGTTTGGGGCTGAACAGGGCGATGCTCGCCGTGAAACCGTGAAGGAAGTTCTGACCACCAACCGGGCCGATCTCACCCATCGCGAAGAACCCGGCCACCGGGATCGGACCCAGCGCGTCAACCAGGGCGAGGGCGTCGTGGTCCGGGGCGGGAAACAGGCGAGTGCCTCGGCCGTTGCAACTGAAGAGCAGAGCACCCGCCGGTGTCGAACCGCCGGGCTCGCTTCGCAGCAAGAGGCGCAGGTCTTCGTCGGCTGTCTCGGCGTCTCGGATGTGGAACTGGACCGTCTGGCCGACCCGAACCAGATCGGTCACCGCCAGGGCCCCCTCATCGTCGGCCCCGATCAGGTTGCGGACCAGGAAATCACCCCGACCAAAGGCGTCTTGATATTCATTGATGACCCTGCCGACGTGCAACCCCTGGCGGGCCATATCTTGGTCGGCGGAGTCGAGGCTTGCGAAGGTTTCTTGCAAGACCTCCAGCGCGGGCCTTCGGCCGAGTTCCTGGATCAGGTTGCCGTCGGCCTTGGTAATAATCATCGGGTGGCCGACCGGCCGACACCCCTGACTGACCACCGTCCGCACCGAGACCGGGCCGTCGATCAAGATGCCGACCGCCCCGGCATCGAACGTCTGGCCGTCAAGCACCAGGCGGTTCGACCCGGGAACCTGACCAGCGCTGGCCATGCCGCCGACGACGCACAAGTTGCTCGATTCCGGCCCTAGGGCCTTTAACCAGCGGTCGGCCGGGAACGAGAACGGGTCGCCCAGAAGCACGAGTGCGCGGTCTTCGTCGGCCTTTGGTTCGACCAGGTCGCCTGGCCAGCCTTTGAAGAGTTCGCCGTCGAACCCCAGGCGGATCGGCCTGAGCCTTACCCCCTCAGGGAACCGGATTGACCAGAGGCTGACGGCGGGCTTCGCCTCGATCTCGCGCCCTTGGCCGACGATCGACTCGCCGGTACAGCCTAGAATGTGCCGCCCCACGCCTCGTTGACTCACGGCGGCGGCGAGCCGCCCGAGCCCTTCCGCATGGTGCGCCGAGACGAACGCCAGGGCCAGGTCGGCCGGTTCGCCGTTCAAGGCGTCGGCAACCTGATCCACAACCTCAGCAATAGCCGCGTCGGTGTCCGTCAACGTTGAGAGGCTCGAGGCGCAATTCATGAGAACAGGGCTTCCGTATCCGAAGGTTCCGCAACGTGAAACAGTTCCAGCCTGCATTCTAACCCGACCGGAGCACGAGGAACCAGGGGGCCGCGAGTTTTGTCGCCGAGGCGATCCGCGACGAGGGTTTCCAGGAACGGTTGAGTTCAGATTGGCTCCCGGCTCCGGTTCCGCCATTGACCTTCGCTCCGCCGTTGGCGCAATCTCGACGTTCAAGGGTTTCGAACCGGCGGCTTTGCGAACTGGAAACAACAACAGAATGTTCTCATTCATAAAAAGGGCCTCTCATGAATCGCCGTCAGTTTGGATCAGCAATCTTGGCGACTGGCCTGATTCCTTCGATCGTCTCGGCGCGAGAGCAGAGACCTCGGCGGATTCTCCTGCGTTCGTCCTGGCAGACGGTGAACATCGGAGACATCGCCCATACGCCCGGCATGCTCGCCCTGCTCGAAGATCAAATTCCGGACGCCGAGGTCACGCTCTGGCCCAGCCCACTGACCACCGAGGTCGAAGCCCTCTTGCTCAAGCGGTTTCCCAAACTTCGGATCGCCTCGACCAAGGCCGACCAAGACCAGGCGCTTGACCACTGCGATTTCTTTCTCCACGGCTCCGGCCCTGGCCTGGTCGGAGCCCGTGAGGCCGACCGCGCCCGAGCGATCGGCAAGCCCTACGGCTTCGGCGGGGTCACACTCAATGATGACGAAATCAAGAAATATCACGATCTTCTGGAAGCGTCGAAAT
>JBDTIR010000022.1:0-3521 GCA_039936275.1 Isosphaeraceae bacterium
CGGTTGATCCGCCAGGTCCACGACCGGACCGGAGGGCGGACCGACATATACATCACCAGCGACGAGCATGCCCCATATGAGACATCGATCCACGAGGTCTACGGCGTCGAGCAACCCCGGACGAAGCGTCCGGGACCAGGCCGACCGGCCAAGCCCAAGAAGGTCGTCCCTGCCGACGTGTGTTACGCGACGGTGCGGAAGCGACGCGAGAAGGGGCGCGTGGTGGAGGTGGTACGGACGGTGGTCTTCGGCACGCTTTGCTTGTTGGACGCGATGCTGAGTCGCTCGACGGCGAGCACGACGATCAACACGTCGTTCGTGGAACGAAACAACGGGACCGATCGGCACCAGAACGCGCGGAAACGCCGCAAGACCTACGCGTTCTCGAAGGACCTGGCGATGCACCGCGCCGCCTCCTACTTCATCGGCTTCAGCGACAATTTTTGCTGGGCGGTGCGAACGTTGCGGACCCGGGAGGCCGGGGGTTCGTGGCACGACCGGACGCCCGCGATGGCGGCTGGATTAAGTGATCATATGTGGACCACTAAGGATTTGATCACATATCCCGCGAAACCGTGTTAGCCACCTTCGACACTACCAGAAATTTATGGACTCGAAATAATCGGCCAGAGAGCTAATAACCGAATTCCGAATTATCCAAAACAAAAAGGGCGGCCAGACCTTTTTATCATTAAAAAGATCCGGTCGCCACGATTTTGAGTATCGAAATTGCAATTGAAAACGAAATTTGATTTTTGCTTACTAATGCCTAGAAATCGCCGCTCATTCCTCTTCTTCGCGGAGCCTGGCCATGACGGTGAAGTCTTCGAGCGTCGAGGTGTCGCCGGTATTCTCGCGGCCGGCGGCGACGTCGCGGAGCAAGCGACGCATGATCTTGCCGCTACGGGTCTTGGGCAAGGCGTCGGTGAACCGGATATCATCGGGGCGGGCCAGCGCGCCGATCTCCTTGGTGACGTGGATGCGCAGTTCTTGCTTGAGCGCGTCGCTCGGTTCATGGCCGCCTTCGAGGGTGACGAACGCGGCGATGGCCCAGCCTCGCAGTTCGTCGGGCTTGCCGACGACGGCGGCCTCGGCCACCTTGGCATGGCTGACCAGGGCGCTTTCGATCTCCATCGTTGAGAGTCGGTGGCCGGCGACGTTCAGAACGTCATCGACGCGGCCCATGACCCAGTAGTTCCCTTGCTCGTCGCGGCGGGCGCCGTCGCCGGTGAAGTAGCAGCCGGGAACCTCGCTCCAGTACGCCTGTTGAAACCGCTCGTCGTCGCCGTGGATCGTCCTGAGCATCGCCGGCCAGGGCTGGCGGATAATCAGGAACCCCCCTTGGTTCGCGCCGACCGGAACGCCCCCCTTGGTGACGATGTCGGGCACGACGCCCGGCAAGGGGAAGGTCGCCGAGCCCGGCCTGGTGGGGGTGGCCCCTGGCAAGGGGGCGATCATGATCATCCCGGTCTCGGTCTGCCACCAGGTATCGACGACCGGGCAGCGCTCGCCGCCGATGACCCGGTGATACCACATCCAGGCCTCGGGGTTGATCGGCTCGCCGACCGAGCCCAGGAGGCGCAGGCTCGAAAGGTCGTGCTTCTTGGGGTATTGTTCGCCCCACTTCATGAACGCGCGAATGGCCGTCGGCGCGGTGTAGAGGATGCTGACCTTGTGGTCCTCGACGATCTGCCAGAATCGGTCCTTGTCGGGGAAGTCGGGGGCCCCTTCAAACATGACGACCGAGGCGCCCAGGGCCAACGGGCCGTAGACCACGTAGGAATGGCCTGTAACCCAGCCGATGTCGGCGGTACACCAGAAGAGGTCGTCCTCCTTGAGGTCGAAGACCCACTTGGTCGTCAGGGCTGATCCAAGCAGGTAGCCGCCGGTGGTGTGGAGAATCCCCTTGGGTTTGCCGGTCGAGCCCGAGGTGTAAAGGATATAAAGCGGGTGCTCGCTGTCGAACGGCTCGGCGGGGCAGTCGTCGCTGACCTTGGCGGTAAGGTCGGACCACCAGAGGTCTCGGCCGGCGCGCATCGGGACGTCGTGGCCGGTGCGTTTGAGGACGACGACGCTCTGGATCGTCGGGCAGGCGTCGGCCGCGTCGTCGGCGTGCTGCTTGAGCGGAACGATCTTGCCACGGCGATAGCTGCCGTCGGCGGTGACCAGGACCTTGGCGTTGCAGTCCTTGATCCGACCGGCGAGGGCGTCGGCGCTGAAGCCGCCGAAGACGACCGTGTGCGGCGCGCCGATCCGGGCGCAGGCGAGCATGGCGACGACCGCTTCAGGCACCATCGGCAGGTAGATCGCGACCACGTCGCCGGCCTTGACCCCCAGAGCTTTGAGGACGTTGGCGAACCGGCTGACCTCGGTGCGCAGCTCCGAATAGGTCAGGGTGCGGCGGTCGCCCGGTTCGCCTTCCCAGATGATGGCCGGTTTGTCCTTGCGAGGCCCGTCGGCGTGGCGATCGACGCAGTTGGCCGAGGCGTTGAGCTGGGCGTCAACGAACCACTTGGCGAACGGCGGGTTGCTCCAGTCAAGCACCTGGGTCCAGGGCTTGGCCCAGTCGAGGATGCCGGCCATCTCAGCCCAGAAGCCGTCGGGGTCGTCTCGGGCGCGTTCCCAGAGGGCCTGGTATTCGTCCATGCTCTTGATGTGAGCGGCGCGGGCGAACTCGGCCGGGGGGGGGAAGACGCGATTCTCGATCAAGATACTCGTAATCGATTCGCCGCCGGTTTCGGCCATGGCCAGAGCTCCACGCGCAAAAAGGAATTCAGGTGTGAGTTTGATCAAAACAAACAAATAAGAAAGGGCCTCGCCTCGATCGGCGCCGTCCGTTTGGTCCGAAGGAGCGTGGGAGACTCGATCTTAAGAGGGTCGGCCGCCCCCGTCAATCAGCCAGCAGGACGGATCGGTCCACCATCTCAGGATCTTAAGACGGTCGGCCGCGCACAAACAACCAGCGTAACCGCTAAATTGTTCCCCGAAGTCAAATCGCGTATAGCTCCGGTTCTTCCCAAATTCTCAAACCATCCTAAACTATCGTCACCAAGGCTCCGATAAGACAGACATGCGACGAATCGGATGAGGGACCGGACCGATTGGGACGGGACCCCCTTTGGGTGTTGATTTTCGGCCTGGAAGGGCTGGGGTCGCCTTTTGGGAATTCGGTCGGAGGCCGAGGCGGGAGGCGGACGGTAACCCGCCTCGACTTTTTGGTTTGTGGCACAAGGCAGGCCGGCGGGCCTGCTTTCAAAGTCCGATGTTGCGCCGAGGGGCGGGTCGGGTTTTGACTCGCTTTTAACCCACGTTGCGGACCCAGTCGCGACCGACCGACACGACGAGGAACCGTATGGCACGTATCCGCCGACACCGTCGAGACACGGTCCAGAGTCCTCTGGAAACCTATCTCCGGGAAATCAATGAGGTCGCCCTCCTGACGGCCGACGAAGAGAAGATGCTGGCCCACCGGATCGCGAAAGGTGACAACCAGGCGCGAGAGCACATGGTGCGGGCCAATC
>JBDTIR010000023.1:0-3511 GCA_039936275.1 Isosphaeraceae bacterium
CGGCCGTCAATGATGTGGATCTTGCCGACCCCGGCGTCAAGGCTCGCCAGGCAGGCTTCGACCTTGGGGATCATGCCGGATTCGATGACTTTTTCGGCGATCAAGCGGCGGCAATCGGCGGGCGAGAGGCCGCGAATCAAGGTCGAAGGGTCGTGGCGGTCGCGGAGGATGCCGGGCGTGTCGGTCAGGAAGATCAGCTTCTCCGCGCGGAGGGCCTGGGCGACGGCGGCGGCGGCGGTGTCGGCGTTCACGTTCAAGAGGCCGCCGTCCTCAGCCACGGCCAACGAGGGCAAGACCGGCACGACCCCGGCCAGGCTGAAGTTCTCGATCTCGCGGGACTGGACCTCGGTCACTTCGCCCACTCTGCCCAGGTCGATGGGCTCGCCGTCGGGGCCGGTCAATGACAGCCGGGAACCGTAGAGGCATTGGCTTGACGTTTTGTGATGCAACGGGGCGGCCCGTCCGCCATATTTGTTGATGTGACGCACGATATCGGCGTTGACCTCTTCGGCCAAGACCCGCGCGACGATCTGAAGCGTGGCCTCATCGGTATACCGACGCCCCTGGACGAAGTTGGGTTCGAGGTTCGCCAGTTTCATGGCCGCCGAAATCGCTTTACCGCCGCCGTGGACGATCACCGGCCGCAGGCCGACGGTCTGCATGAACACAACGTCCACCAGCAAGGCGCGGAGCGACTCGGGATCTTCCATCACCGAGCCGCCGAGCTTGATCACGGTGAAGCGGCCGTGAAACGTGCGGATGTATCCCAGGGCTTCAATCAACACATCCGCCTTGCGGATCGCTTCCTCATGCACGTCGTCAGCTCCCAACCGCGATCGAATTGCGAAGTCCAGGTTCCAGATTCCAGATTCCAAAATGTAGGGCGGCCGTCTCGGCCGCATTCTCTCTGTAGGGAAGCCGTCCCGGCTGCAATCCGCAAACCTGAACGTGGCCGCCCAAGGCCACCCGACGCCGTTTG
This sequence comes from Isosphaeraceae bacterium, assembly GCA_039936275.1. Lineage (GTDB taxonomy): Bacteria > Planctomycetota > Planctomycetia > Isosphaerales > Isosphaeraceae > JBDTIR01. The sequence continues at coordinate 980 of JBDTIR010000023.1, forward strand.
GATTCCGGGATTCCTTGGCTCTCAAGCCGTGTGCGCTCGTCGCCAAAACGTCTATTGTTCAATCCAACCGCCCCCTTGTAAAGTACCTTGCTCCTCAACCAACAGGGATTCGACCGGCACGGAGGCCACGCACCCCTTATGAGCAACCCACTCGGTTCGCCTCGTCCTATCCGCGCCCTTCGCGATCAATCCGGGTCCGCCAGCCGAAGGGCCAGCAACATGACCCTCAACCCTTCGCCAAAGCTCCTCAAAGGGCGACTTCGGTCCCCTTTGTTTCGTTCGAAACCGATTGATCCGGGTTCTAAAGAGGGCAACCGCCGTCTCAGCCTGCTTTTGACGGTCTGTCTCGCCCTGGCTGCGTCCCTGGTCGCCGGGTACGACGCCTGGATCGGACTGAACCCGAACGATTCGGACAACCTGGAAACCACCCTCATCATGGTCTCCGCCCGGCAGTTCACCCTGGGCCCCGGGGCGCTTTACGGCCCTTATTCCGGGACCAATCCGGGGGTCTTGATCCAGGCCCCGCTCTATTACCGTATGACCGCCTTGCTCGCCTGGCCGTCGGTGGCCCTGGGCATTGACCCGGTCTCGGCCTGCCTGGTCGTCGGCCGCTTGATTTCGGTGGCCGCGTTCCTCGCCTGTCTGGGGGTTGCCGCCAAATTGGCGACGATCGACGGCGCACCACCACGCGCCGGCTTGTGGTCGGCCCTGATCGTGCTCGGTTCGCCGTTGGTCGGCAGCTTGCCGGTGACGGTGCGTCCCGACGTGCTCGGCGTCTGCTTGCAAACCCTGGGGCTGTTATTGGTTGCGCGTGTCGTGCTCGACCCGGCAGCCGCGTCGGGCCGTCGCTTGATCTTGGCCTATGTGCTGTTCGCTCTGGCGTTCTGTTTGAAGCAACACTTCGTCACGGCCACCGTATTTTGTTCGGTTATGCTCGTCTGGAACGTCGTCCAGGGGCGAATTCGTCCCACGCCGGTCGTCTGTGTTCATGCTTTGGCCCTGGCCTTGGTGTGCGGTTATTATGGGTTGGAACAGGTTATTTCCTCAAGGTTGATGTTTCACTCGGCGTTCGAGGTCCCTCAAGGGCTCAGTCGGGTCTCGCCCGGTTCCTGGGACTATGTCGGGATCGTCTTCGGACATATTTTGAAGCGCGGACTTGGCCTGGCCGCCCTGGCGGCGGCGGCCCTGCTGGCGACCTCGCGACGGTCGCGAGGCGGTCGGCTCGACGCGCTCTTGCTGGGGTTCGTCGCCCTGGACCTGGCGCTTGTGGTCAAGCTCTGCTTGAACAGTTCAGGAGCCTGGGTCAACTATGCGCTCGGTTCGGCCGTCTGCATCGCCGTGCTCGCGGCCAGGGCGCTCGACCGCGTGGTCAAGGCCGAGCAGTTGGTCTCGAGACGAGTGCCGATCGCTCTTGCGGGGGTCTTTGTGGTCCTGGTTGCCGGTCGAGCGGTTGGGATCGGAGTCCAGAACCGGCTCGCCTTCCAGTCCGACCTCCAGGCCCTCCGCATGCATCGGATAGTCGCGGCTCGGTCCCCCGATTCGATCTACTTCGCCGGTGGGCTCCAGCCTTACAACCGACGCTTTGGCCGTCCTGATCTCGCGCACGACGAATGGCTCTACGGAGCCTTCGAGCGTCTCGACAACATCGAGCCCCGCGCGCTCTGGCTCCGTGAGGCCCTGGCCAATGATCCGATCCGGCTCGTGATCGTCCCGAACGACGGCCCGCTTCCCCCTGGGTTCATCGCCGGCCTGGATGCGCCGCTGGCCGATCTTGGCTATGAGCGCGCCGCACGGGTTGGTCCGAACGACCTCTGGGAACGGCGATGAACCGCCGAGACCACTCGTCTTAATCTCGGCGGTTCATCGATCACCGAAGAGTCTAGGAATCCGCGCTGATCGTCTCGCCAAAGTCTTTACTGCCCAGCGCCCACCAGATCGCCGGATTGATGCGGTCCTTGATGAACTTGACGCTGCCGTCACCGAACAATACGTCGACCCCGCCCGAGTATTGACTGCTGGCGGTGACTAACGGCGTGCTGTCTGAGCCGCACCTAGTACATCTGATCCGGCGCGAGATCCCACCCGTCAACTCGCTGTTATTCGGCATGGCCACGGTCGAGAAGAGCGAATACCCCTGCCGGCCAGGGGCCCAGCGATATCCCTTGTCATCCTTTAAGGGCGCTTCCGCCGGTACGATCCGTCGACGTCGCTCCGGGCCGGAATCGCCAGGATGGTTGGGCAAACGGGATTCAGGTCGTAAGCCGTCCCCATTGGCTGGCGTGACTCAATCGCCTTGGGTTGGCCCGATCCCCACGAAATCGATCGACGGAGCCCACCTTGTGAATCCGAGGCGGCGTGACGAAGTTGAATCGTTGAGAATTTGACATCCTCTCGAATTCGCCATTCCGGACCCAATCCGAATTATTTTAAGAAAAAAGAGAACGCCAATCCGCCCTTGGCGATGGTGTAGGTTGGCGTCCAAAAAACGCCAGACTCGACCGGCGTCAACCAACCGACGCCGACCACGCGGGC
>JBDTIR010000024.1:0-3271 GCA_039936275.1 Isosphaeraceae bacterium
TTCTTGCCGGCAACGGGCATGATTCCGGCGAGGATCGGGACGTGAATGCCGGCCAGATCGCAGCGATCGCGGAAGTCGTAGAAATCCCGATTGTCAAAGAACAACTGAGTGCAGATATAATCGGCGCCGGCGTCCACTTTCTGCTTGAGAAAGTCCATTTCCTTGAGCCGGTTGGGAGTCCCCGGATGGCCTTCGGGGAAGCCGGCGACGCCGATGCCGAAGCCGCGGGGGTCGCTCGGGTTGGGGTGGCCTTTGATGAACCTGACCAGTTGATCGGCGTGATGGAAGGCGTCTTGCGAGCGGTCGTGGTTCAGCATCGCGGCGGGCGGATCGCCGCCGAGAGCGAGGATGTTCTCGATCCCGGAGGCGGCGTAGCGGTCGAGGATCGCGGCAAGTTGGGCTTCGGTGTGGCAGACGCAGGTCAGGTGAGAGACGGCCGTCAGTTCGGTCTCGCCTTGAATCCGCACGATCAGGTCGTGGGTGCGCTCGCGGGTCGAACCCCCTGCGCCGTAGGTCACGGAGACGAATGAGGGCTGCAAAGGCTGAAGCGCGGCGATGTGCTGAAACAGCTCTTCCGACGCGGCGTCGGTCTTCGGCGGGAAGAACTCGAAGCTGAACGTGGTTGGGTGGGCCTGAAAGATGTCTTGAATATGCATGGATACGGACCCCTTCGCCCTCAATCAGGAAAACCGCCGACGTCGGCGACCTTGGCGGATTGTGCTTTTGGAATTGGGTGGATTGTCCAGGATCGATGCGCGGCGGGGCAAGAGGAGTTCGAGAATCACTCGCCGATTAACTCCCGCCGCGAACCGAACCAACGACGTTCATGATTCATCAAGGCATCATTCGTCAATCCTTCTTGGTCTCTGTCGGAACGTGCGCGGGGCGGAGGCCCCAGGATTCGTTGAAGAAGTCGGCGGCGACGACCTTGCCGGGGAATCGAGGGCCGGGCGGGGTCGAGAGGTCGATGACCGCCCAGTCGGGCAGGCGAGGGACCTGGCGGGCGTTGTTCAGGTCGTCATATTCGCGGTAGGTGAACCCGCTGTTGAGCACGACGTAACGCTCTGGGTTCAACGGGTTGGGTGCGATCAGGATCAGGGCGTGCCCTTCGCTGGGGAACGACTGATCACCGGCCTGGATCTGGTCAGGCTTCCAGGTGATCGGCAGGCGGTCGGCGATCTGCTTGAGGACGGCGTTGCTCTCGGGGTCGCCCCAGAGGACCAGGTTTGACGAGGCGATCTGGGCGGGGGTGACGGCCGTGTCGTCAACCACGCGGGCCTCGCCTCGGAATTGACGCCTCCAACGAGTGATGGCGCGATCCAGTTCTTGATTGACCCATGTTTGCACACGTTCATCGTGACTCTTACTGGTCGGCCTGACGAAGAGGAACGAATCCATGAAGGCGTCGTCGATCGGTCCTTGCAGATTGTGCCGCTTGCGGGGGGCGTCGCTGTTGGGGCCGCCCAGTTCCCAGGAGTCGCCTTCACGGTGGAGCACGCATTGCCAGGAACGATCGGTCCAAGGCTTCGGGGCCTTGATCGTCTTGCCGTCGATGGTCACGGCGACGGGTTTGGTCAGGTCGAACGGGGACGAGCCGCTCGGCATGCGGAGCGTCAGGGCGGTCACGTTTTTGGTCGTGACCGAGACGTTGGAAGGGCCGTCGAGCCGGGCGCGAACGTTCGCTTGCGTCCAGTGTGCGCCGAGGGCGTCGACCGTCACCCAGTTCATTGTATTGTATTTCAAGGAATAGGTGGTGAAATCCACCGTTCTGGGCATCCGGACGCGGCCTTGCTCGGCGATCGTGTCCATGAGCCTGGCGACCTCGCGCTTGGCTCCTGGTTCATAGCTGTGCTTGGTGCCCGGGCCGATGATGTGGGTCAATTCGATGCTGTGGGTTTTCAATGCCTCGGCCATGACGTCGGCGGCCTGCTTCTGGCCGTCGAGTTCACCACTGTAGGCGACGGTGGGGCACTGGAGCAGGTTCGCGGCAACGTCGGTGCTGTCATAAAGATGCCAGAGGGTTTGCTCATACCAGGTCGGGGCCAGGGTTTCGTTCTGGAAGACCTTGAGGAATTTCGCGGTCTCGGCGAAGCCCGCCCCGGGGTTCGCGGCGAACCAATGGTCGGCGTAATGCACCGCGAATTGCCAGCAGGCCGCGCCTCCCATTGAGAACCCTCGCGCGGAGATGCGGTCGTTGTCGATCCGGTAGTTCCGCTTCACGTCGTTGATCGCTTCGAGCACATCGACTTCGCCCGCGAACCGGAAGGCGTTGCAGAACCGGCCGTAAGGATGCAAGACGATCGTGTCGGCCGGGGTGAACGTGCCGGAACTGCGGCGGTGCTCGTCGAGAAAGTTAACCTCGCTGAGCGTCTCGCTCCGGCCGTGGAACCAGACGTCCAGGCGATATCGGCCTGCGGTCTCGGCCGTGTAAGACTCCGGCACGACCAGGCCGTAAGGCTGGACCGAGCCGTCAATCTTCGACACATACCCGCGCACCACCAGGCCCTTCTGCGTCGTCCAGGGGGCCTTCCCTTCGCGGAGTTGCGAGATCCGGGTGATCCCTTCCCGGAGCAGGGCCTTCGCCTTGGTGATATCAATGGGAGCGAAGAACTCCTGATATTTCAAGGCGTCATGAACGGCCTTGTGAAAGATCTGGACATCGGGCATCAGCGCCTTGATGGTTGGATCAGACGCATCGAGCCGATCAAGCAATTCCCCAAGCCGGTCGAGCTGCCCTTCCAGGGCTTGCCGGTCGTCGGCAGGGACCTCGATCCCTGGTTTGGGAACCTGGCGGACCTGATCGGGCCGGTTATCGGCCGGGCCGTCGGCCCATGCGCTGGTGGGAAGGAGAAGGCAGGCCAGGAAGGCGAGTCGTCGAAGACTCATGGAACGTCGCCCCTTCGGTTCGAGTGATAGAATCCATGGATGCACAAAGTTTTCAGGGGATACGAGCCACAAATTACCAGAATCCGCCGTTGGCCACGAGGATTGCGTTCAAAACACGTCGAGGCGGAGAGGTTCGCCTTGAAATTCAACCGATCTCGCCCGACTGCCAAAATGGCAGTTGGGTTCCATTTTCAGCGGTCAAAATGCCGCGCCGCGGCATGGTCGTTCGAAGCCCAAGGAAGGTGCTCCTCGCTTACGCTTCGGGTTTCGAAGCCCGACGCGTGAGCGAGGATCTTCTTCGACGGGTAGCCAGGGTTCGGGTGCCTTGAGGTTCGGTACTCCGAACCCGTGACTTCGGCGGACCCTTGCTCGTGAGGCATCCGCA
>JBDTIR010000025.1:0-4952 GCA_039936275.1 Isosphaeraceae bacterium
AGGCTCAGTGATATCAAGACGTCTTTGGAAATCTCAAATCAATAGGTCTGGAAAATCAGGTCGTTTATTCGAGAAAACGCTTGCTTGCTTACTTCTTCTTGCCCTTGGCCGGCGCGGCGGCCTTGGACGAGGCCCCGTACTTCGAGCGGGCCTGTTTACGGTCGGCCACGCCCAAGGCGTCGAGCACGCCGCGGACGATGTGGTAGCGCACGCCGGGCAGGTCGCGCACACGGCCGCCGCGGATCAGGACGATCGAGTGTTCCTGAAGGTTGTGCCCTTCGCCGGGGATGTAGGCGGTGATTTCCTTGCCGTTGGAGAGCCGCACCCGCGCGACTTTACGCAGGGCCGAGTTGGGCTTCTTCGGCGTCATCGTCTTGACCTGGAGGCAGACCCCGCGCTTGAACGGGTTGGCTTCCAGCACGGGCGATTTCGACTTGAACTTGACCGGCCGGCGCGGCTTGCGGACGAGCTGATTGATCGTGGGCATGAAGTCGTTCCGTTGTTTCGGTTTCCATCCGCCCCAGGACCGAAGGTCAAGAGGGAGGAACTGGTGCCGCGCTTTCGATCGGGTCTTTGGGCCTCGGTCGGCCGGGAAGAGTCCTTGTCGCTTGGCGGGCGTTCCCTTGGGGGTCGTATCGAAAAATGGCAATGCGATGCGGCGCAAACGAGGCGCAACCAGGCCGTCTATCGAAGCGAGTAGTTTACCGCATCTTGGTCGTCTGTCAAGCCGAGCCTTGGCGCGATCTCGGGACCGGGGGTTCGGAATTCGGAGCGCGGGCGTCGTCGGCGCGTATCAAAAGGAGGGTTGAGTATTCTCAACCTTTGGTGGACGGCTGCTGGGAGGCATGGGCGTTGCAATCCTCTCGCTTTGGGAATCGAGTCGCGGCTCACCGGGCAACCATGGGAGATTAAGTGGAGATAAGAGTTTGGTTAATTCCGCTTAAGGTTCACACAGATCCACTCAGACCGCATAGAATCTGGTCGGTGTGCGGGAGCCGTTGATCAAAATCATGGCGTCCAGGTGAATCGGTCGTCTGGCCGCCGAGTTCGTTTCGGTTTCGAGACACACCAGATCCAGGAGGAGTTGACGATGCGTTTCAACAAGTTCGGCTGCGTGGCGGCGTGGGGCATGATCGGTCTCTTGGCCGTGCCCGCCCTGGGCGATGATGACTTGATCGACCTGGCGCAGGTGCCCGCCGTGGTCACTCAGGCCGCCGCCAAGGCGGTCCCTGGTGCCCGCTGGACCTCAGCGGAAAAGGACGACGAGGACGGCAAGGTCGTCTATGAACTGTCCGGCGCCAACGCCAAGGGGCAGGTCGTGGACGTTTCGGTCACGGCCGAGGGGACGGTCCTGGAAGTCGAGACCGAAATCGCCCTGGCCGACGTGCCGGCGGTGGTTACCGCCGCGCTCAAGGCCAAGCATCCCAAGTTCAAGCCGGAGAGCGTCGAGTCGGTGGCCAAAAATGGCAAGGTCGTCGCTTACGAGTTCGACGGGGACGGTCCCAACGGCGAAGACGTCGAAATCTCGGTCTCGGCGGACGGCAAGACGGTCAATATCGTTAACGATTGATTCGTTTTAGCTATTGAGTCTCTGATATCGTCTCTTTTGGGTGATGTAGGTTCGTTGCCCTGAACTCGTAGCACCCAAAAAGACGTTCGGACAGGCCCTCAACGTCGCTTGCTCTTGAGCTTGCTTGCAGTCTCTGGCGCATGCTGGACTTAGCCCCGGCCACCGGGGTTTCCTGGCCTGCGCCGCCGAATTGTCAAAGATCATGGCCGAAGGTGGACGCCGCCACCTTTGGATTTACGAGCCTGAGCGACGTTGAGGGACTATCGGCAGATTGATCCTGGCGATCTCGGGCGCGTCGTAAAGGCGATCGAGGAGGGGCCGGATTGATTCGTTTCGTGGGCCGGGCGGGATCGGCGTGGGCGAGGGAGCGGGGGCTGGTTTCGGCGCGACGGTCGGCGTCGTCGGTACCAATGGTCGGGGGGGAGGCGAGGCGAATTCGTTTCGTGGAGCCTCGGCGGCTGGCGAAGGTCGGGGGTTGATGAGGCGAGAGGGGGCTCGGCGGCGGTCCGCCTTGCGCTGGGCCTGGAGCCGGTTCAGTTCGTTCAGGGAGCGGTAAAAGAGCCGTTCGGCGTCGGCGAGGTATCGAGACCGTTTCAAGCCTTCGGGCGAGCCGTCGAAGAGCACGCGGTGGGGGGCGTCAAGCCGGTCTGGCTGGTCGAACTGGTTCCAGAGTTGGTCGCCCAGGGCCACCAGTTCCTCGACTTGTTGGTCGGCGATCGCGGCCAGGGCGTCGCGGCCTGAGTCGTCGCCGCCTTTAGCCGCTTCGACGTCGAGCCAGTAGTCGGCGAGCCCCCGGGTGGACTGGTCGCCTGGCTCGTTGTTCATACCGAGCAGGCGCAAGGCTCGAACCGCCCGGGCCTCGGTCCAGGAGCCCTCTTCTTCCAGGGCGTCCTTGAGGGCGTGCCATTCATCGGCGAGGAAATCGGTGCCTTCGGCGATCCGCCGCAAGAGGCGGGCAGCCTCGGCGGGTTCGGCGTCGAGGCGATCGGCGAGGCGGCGGACCTCGTCCGCCCGGTTTTCATCCCAGCGCTGGACGGCGTGGCGGACGCGCTCATTGGTCTGGGCCTCGTCGGCCTTGGCGATCCGGAACATCCGCACACCGGACAGGGCCATCTGGAAGACGAGTTCGGCCTCGATGGGGCCGTCGGGCTGGAAGTGGTCGGCGTAGGCGTCTCGCTTGGCGATGACCTCGTCGCGGAGGTCGTCTGGCAAGACCTTGCCGGAGCCTGAGAAGCCGTGCTTGAACGAGTTGCGCGACGAGGCGCGTCGGCCCGCGTCGGTGGCTGGTCCGGTCGTTTTTTTGGCCTCGGTGGTCGGAATCAAGGTCTGGAGCATTGACATCGGGGGTCTTCCCTTCGATTTTGAGACGGATTCGGCGTCGAACAGGTCGCGTTCTTGCGCACGTCAACAGCTATCATCGTGGGACGTTCTGCCGTCTTCTGTTTATTTTCAAAATCTTGAGACGCCTCGCCGGGGCGAGACGATTGACAATGCGACCCCCCTGCCCTACGATCCGGCGCGTTCGGTTTGAAGAAGGAAGGAACCATTCAATGGCGATTGAGCCTGCCGTGAGGGCGGACCCGTTGCGGGTGGCCCTGGTTTACGACATGGACGCTTGCAGGGGGCCGACCGGCGTGACCAGGCATGCCCTGGCGCAACTGGAACGGTTGGCGAAGCGGCCCGAGACGCGGTTGACCCTGGTCTCTGGACGGATCAAGGAACCTGACGGCCTGGCCTACTGGGAGGCTTTAGGGGACTTGCATCGTCGAGAACTGCCGGTTCGGACCCGAGACGCCTTGCGGTTCTGGCGGGTAGCGGGTTGTCCGCCCTTGGAGTGGTGGACCGGCGCGGTCGATTGGGTCTACTGCCCCGCTGAGTTCTTGATCCCGACCCGGCGCGCTCGGCGGGCCGTGACCAGTCACGACGTCTTGCAAGACCTGCGGCTCGGCGGCCCCGGGCGTCGCGAACGGTTGGCCACGACCTTCGGCCAGGCCGACCTGATCTTGTCGGTCTCGCGGTTTAACACCGAGCGGTTGATCGAAGCGTTTCCCGAGGTTCAGAATCGCGTGGCGTATGTGCCCAACGGCGCGGAGGATTTGTTTTTTGAGCCGGCGACGGATCGCGAACGGCAAGCGGTTCGCGAGGACCTTGGATTGCCGAGGGGGATGCCGTATCTGTTATCGGTGGCCAACTTTCAGCCGAGGAAGAACCTGGTTCGCCTGATTTCCGCAGCCGCCAGGTTGCCCGAAGTCGCCGGGGGCGACCTGGCGTTGGTGCTTTTGGGGGACGGTTCGGAGGACCAGACCCGGGTCTTGCATGCGGCGATCGCCTCGGCGGGCCGTCGGTTGGTGGTTCGCCTGCCAGGCTATCGACAAGGGGCCGCCTTGCGCGCCGTCTATGCCGAGGCGACGGCGTTGGTGTTCCCCTCGACCTGCGAGAGTTTCGGGATTCCAGCCGTCGAGGCGATGGCCCGGGGAATTCCCATCGCCCTGGCCGATTCGACCGCATTGCCCGAAGTCGGCGGGGCGGCGGGTTGGTACTTCGACCCGGAGAATGAGGAGGCGATGACGGTCATGTTGCGGGAGATGCTTGACCAGCATGAGGAGCGGGCGCGGCGGGTGGAACTGGGCAAGACGATCGCGGAGGGGTATCGCTGGCAGAGGGCGAATGATTTATTGATGGAAGCGTTTTTGAACCACAGATGAACACAGATGGACAGAGATCAGATTCCCGGGAGGATCATCGGCTGCGTAATGAATGTGAGCAATGCGTTGAGGGTGGGATTCTTGGAGAATGTTTATGAGAATGCCATGATAATCGAGTTGCGTGAAGCAGGATTGTTCGCGGAGCAGCAGAAGGCGTTGAAGGTGTATTATTGTGAACAATTGGTTGGGGAGTATGCGGCGGATATCCTGGTCGAAGGATCGATCATTCTCGAATTGAAGGTCGCTCAGGCCATCTCCCAGATTCACCAGGCCCAGCTCTTGAATTACCTTCGCGCCACCAGCTTTGATCTCGGCCTCATTCTCAATTTCGGCACGCCCCGGCTTGGTATCAAGCGCATGGTTCTCTAAAATTATCCCTGTTTATCCGTGTTCATCTGTGGTTAAAAATCTTGCTCCGCCTTCGGCCAGACTTCGGCGACGGGGATGGCGAACCCGGGCAAGACCAGTCCTTCAGCAACTTGACCGTCGCTGAAGACGCGCTCGATCCAGGCGTCGCCGTTGCGGATCAGGACCGTGACCCGGCGGGCGACTGGATCCACAATCCAGTATTCGCGGAGGCTGTAGGCGAGGTATTCCTGCCGTTTGGTGATATAATCACGTTCCCGGGCGCGTTTGCCGGGTGAGACGACCTCAATGGCGAGCGACGGCGGGCGGTC
>JBDTIR010000026.1:0-6457 GCA_039936275.1 Isosphaeraceae bacterium
GGCCAAATTCGTTCTCGGGCTTAACGCACCAGTCCCAAAATCGGCCTCGGACCCGTGGAGCGAGTCAACCCAAGATAGCGAAACCCCGACCCATTTTCATGGGGTTGAGTGTCCCAAAGGCTCATGAGAATTCGTTCGGCGCAACGGGCAGAACGTACCTCGCTCACGCTTCGGGCTTCGAAACCCGACGCGTGAGCGAGGGATCTTCGAGACTGAGCCGTGAAGCCATCGCGACTGCCAAAATGGCAGTTGGGTTCGTTCGGCGCGGGGGCGACTCACCACTAGACATTGTGCTAACCCACTCTGTAAAACCCCATTTGATTATTCTTATAAGGTATTCATGGATGATTGCAATCTTCGGTTTTTCTGAACTAATGTGCAGTGTCCTGGTCGGTCCTAATTATCAAAGAACGGATAAAGGCGGTGCGCTGTTGGGCATGCCTTAACATGTTGTAAAGATCGTCGGTTAAGACTCGAATTATCAGCAAGGATTGAAGTTTTTCCGGTCCGTGGGCTCACCCCGTTTCGATGTACGAGACCTGCTGCGGACCAGGGGGGTACAGACCAGGTTGCGTGATCGGCCGCCCCTGGCTTGCTTGGCTTTACTGGGATCCAAAGGAGGGACGAACCTGTTCGACGTCATCGCCAATTTCTCGACGCTTCTTGACCTGCGGACCCGGCCGCCATACGATGGACATTCGTCAACAAGCCGGGACAGTGTCGGCCCGGCCGAAGTCCCTGACGGCGAGGCGTCCCGTGACAATTACTCTGAATGGCGAGCGGCGCGACCTGCCCCATGCTGCGCGTACCGTCGCCGACCTGCTCAAGCACTTGGGCGTCAAACCCGAACATGTGGCCGTTGAGGTCAACCGCGCCCTCGTCCCCCGCGCCCGCCACGCCGACGCCCCGGTGGCCGACGGCGACGAGCTCGAAGTCGTCACCCTGGTCGGTGGCGGGGCCCCGGTCGGCTCCCCTTCGCCCTTGACGATCGGCACCCATTCGGTCCACAGCCGTTTATTCGTCGGAACCGGAAAATACACCACGCTTGACTTGATGCGTGATTGTCTGGATGCCAGCGGTTGCGAGGTCGTCACCGTGGCCGTTCGTCGCGAGCGGTTGTTTGACAAAGAGGGACGCAACCTGCTCGATTATCTCGACCCAAAGCGGTACACCATCCTGCCCAACACGGCCGGCTGCTATACCGCCGAGGAGGCTCTGCGCACCGCCAGGCTCGGCCGCGAGTTGCTGCTTGGTCTGGAGAATCCCGGAGCCGACTGGGTGAAGCTGGAAGTCTTGGCTGACCCTCGCACGCTCTTGCCCGACCCGATCGCCACCTTGGAATCCCTGCGCGTTCTGGTCAAGGAAGAGTTCCAGGTTCTCTGCTATACCAGCGACGACCCGATCATGGCGCGCCGGCTTAAGAGCGAGGGGGCGGCGTGTGTCATGCCCGCCGGCAGTCCGATCGGCAGCGGCCAAGGGGTGCTCAATCCCAATAATCTGCGGATCATCCTTGAAGACCTCAAAGGGGACGCCCCGGATTACCCGGTGATCGTTGATGCCGGAGTCGGCACGGCCAGCGACGTGGCGATTGCGATGGAACTCGGCTGCGACGGCGTCTTGCTCAATTCCGGGATTGCCGGAGCGAAGGACCCGCTCCGCATGGCCCACGCCATGCGCCTGGCCATCGAAGCCGGCCGCCTGGCGTTCTCCGCCGGCCGGATTCCCAAAAAACTTTACGCCACGGCGTCGAGCCCGACCGAAGGGCTGGTTTCTGGCCATTCCCCCGGGTCGTTGAATCGTTGAGCACCGATTCCTGTCAAGGAGGTTTCGCGACCATGCCGACGTTCGATTTCGAGGGGGCCGAGTCAAAGCTCGCGACGTTCGCGGCGTCTGTCAAGGCGCGGGCGTCGGATCACAACGTTGCCACGATGGGCCAGGATTTCGAAACGACCGTGGCTTCGGCCAACGCCCTGTTCGTGGAAGTCTCCGACGTCGATACCCGCTGGCATTGCGAGGTCTTTGGCGACTTGTTGCCCTACACGGAGGCCGGCTTGGAGCGCCTTACCGCCTTGTATCGCGACTGGGGGGAGATGGCCGACGCCCTGCTGGCACTCCTGGATCAAGGTTCCGAGACTATGCGGGAGAATGCGGAACTGGTTCTCCTGCGCGAGAATCGGAACGAGGTCCGTGGCATCCTGACGCCGGATGACGAGTTCTTTAACGACCCGGCCCTCTTTGCCAGGCAACAGGAGGCGATCGACGCCTTCCACCGTGGCGAGACGGTCGAATTTGAGGAGATGGGCGATTAAGAACCGCCGGACATCCCGGTTCCATTTCCTCTTCGCCGGCTTGCCGATTGAGACTCGGCGAGCCGCGAGAACCGTATTCCTTCGGTTTGTCCGACATTCAGACCATCCCTCGCTCCGTAATCATGAGTTGGTCGCCACGAAACGGGGCAAGCACCTTCCTGGAAGCCGATCCGTCTCGATCACCAAGAAATATCGAGCGATTTACATCGTCGAGCACGGTGTCAATACCTGGTACTGGATCGGTACTCACAACGATTACGAGTCGTTCATCGGACGCAAATAACCTCGATTGCCTCGCTCGCTCTGCCTCGATTCTTTGAAGGACGGCCGCATGCCGAGTCTCGACCCCTTGCCGATTCTCGGTCCCGACGGTGCTATCGCCCGACGTCTGGCCGGCTATGAGGCCAGGCCGGAGCAGTTGGCAATGGCCGGGGCGGTCGCCAAGGCGATCGAGAAGGGCGGCCACTTGATGGTCGAGGCAGGCACGGGGGTCGGCAAGAGTTTCGCGTACCTTGTGCCTGCGATCCTGGCGGCGGCCGAACAGGGGAAAAAGGTCGTCGTTTCGACCCACACCATCAGCCTGCAAGAGCAGTTGCTTGAGAAGGACATTCCGTTTCTTCGATCGGTGATGCCGCAGGAGTTTACCGCCGTTCTGGTCAAGGGGCGGTCGAACTATCTCAGCCTCAGAAGGATGGAAGCCGCCCGGGCTCGGGCCGGTTCGATCTTTCACAATCCGGACGACTTTGACCAACTCGCCAAGGTGCAGAGTTGGGCCAGAGAGACCGACGACGGCACCCGGTCTGATCTCGACTTCCGCCCTTCAGGGGCGGTCTGGGACGCCGTGGTCAGCGAGAACGGCAACTGCCTCGGTCGGAAGTGCCCGAAGTTCAAGGACTGCTTCTACTTCAAGGCCAGACGGAGGATGTGGACGGCCAACATCCTGGTCGTCAACCACGCCCTGTTTCTCACCGACCTGGCCTTGCGAGGGGCCGGCAGCGCCTTTTTGCCAGATTATGACGTGGTGGTCCTGGACGAGGCCCACACGCTCGAAGCCGTCGCGGGCGAGCACCTGGGTTTGCGGGTCGCCAGTAGCCAGGTGGATTATCTCCTGAGCAGGCTTTATAACGACCGGACCCGTAAGGGGTTGCTGGTTTATCACCGCCTGGACCGGGCGATGCGGCAGGTCCAGCTTGCCAGGAACGCCTCGGAAACCTTTTTCGAGGCCGTCGCCCGCTGGCAAGGTCGGCACGGCTCGGCCAACGGTCGCTTGCGAAGGCCGGTGGAAGTGCCCGATACTCTGGGTGAAGAGCTGCGCAAGCTGGCTTCGGCCATCGGCCAGGGGGTGGACGAGGTTGAAGAGGAAGCGCAGCAGGTCGAACTGATCGCCGCGCAAGAGCGTTGTGAAGGGTTGGCTGCCTCGTTGGCGAACTGGCTGGAGCAAGGGGAGCCCGACGGGGTTTACTGGGTCGAGCGCGAGGAGACGACCAGGCGGCGGATTACCTTGGCGTGCGCCCCGTTGGAGGTCGGGCCGGTCTTGCGCCGCGACCTGTTCGCGAAGGTGCCGACCTGCATCTTGACCTCGGCGACCCTGAGCGCCGGGTCAGCCCCGGGGTTCCAGTTCGCCAAGACCAGGCTCGGCCTGACGGCTTGCGGCACGCTTCAGCTTGGCAGCCCGTTCCGGTATCAGGATCAGGTGACGATCCACGTCCCGCGCAACCTCTCCGACCCATCGACCGACCCAAGCGGGTTTGAACGCGAGGCGATCGAGGCGATTCCCCACTATATCGACCTGACGCAAGGCAAGGCGTTCGTTCTGTTTACGTCGCGACGAATGATGGACGAGGCCGCCAGGCGGCTCGCCCCCTGGTTCGCTGAGCGAAACCTTGCCCTCTATTCGCAGAGCGACGGCTTGCCCCGTTCCAAGATGGTCGAGGCCTTCCGGGCTGACATCTCAAGCGTGATCTTCGGGCTCGACAGCTTCTGGCAAGGCGTGGACGTCCCCGGCGAGTCGCTCTCGAACGTGATCATTACCCGCTTGCCGTTCAGCGTTCCAGACCGCCCCTTGCTGGAAGCCCGCCTGGAAGCGATCCGCCAGCGCGGCGGGAACCCGTTCATGGAATATCAGGTGCCCGAAGCAATTATCAAGCTTAAACAAGGGTTCGGTCGCCTGATCCGCTCCAGGACCGACACCGGGATCGTGGTGATCCTGGACCCGAGGGTTCTGTCCAAGCCCTACGGCCGCCAGTTCCTTGAGGCCTTGCCGGAGTGTCCCAGAGTGATTGAAGTGCTGAAACCGACCAACGAACGATGAACCAAGAAGGGCCCGGACGACCAACTCAGACCGCGACCTACTAGGATTGGTCGGGCCTCTCGGCTAAAATCAAATGAACCTCTCCCCAGCCGCCGAGGAGCGACCGACTTCGCCCTTTCCGCCCAAAAATCTTCGACGGGACGCGTTTGAATGCTCGCGAAGCGGATCATCCCCTGTCTTGACGTCGCCAAGGGGCGCGTGGTCAAGGGGACGAACTTTGTCAACCTGCGTGACGCTGGCGACCCGGTTGAGGTAGCCGCGCGCTACGACGCGGAAGGGGCCGACGAACTGGTCTTCCTCGACATCACCGCCAGCCACGAGAACCGAGGGATCTTGCTCGACGTCGTTCAGCGCACCGCCGAAGTTTGCTTCATGCCCCTGACCGTCGGCGGCGGCATCCGCGATCTCGACGACATCCGCGCCTTGCTCAACGCGGGGGCCGACAAGGTTTCGATCAACTCGGCGGCGGTCAAGGACCCCGAGTTCATCCGCCGCGCAGCCCGACGGTTCGGCAGTCAGTGCATCGTCGTCAATATTGATCCCAAGCGGGTCGAGCGCGACGGCCAGGAATTCTGGGAAGTTCACATCAACGGCGGCCGTTTGCCGACCGGGCGCGAGGCCGTCGCCTGGGCCCTTGAGGTCGAACAGCTTGGCGCCGGCGAGATTGTTTTGACCAGCATGGACGCCGACGGGACCAAAAGCGGCTATGATTTACCCATGACTCGCGCCGTGGCTGACGCCGTTTCGGTCCCCTTGGTTGCCTCTGGAGGCGCGGGAGAGCCGGAGCACTTGCGCGCCGCGTTGGTCGAGGGCGGGGCCAGCGCGGCATTGGCCGCCAGCATCTTTCATTACCGGGAATATTCGATCGCCGAGACCAAGGCGTACCTCGCCCAGCACGGGGTGCCCGTCCGAATCATTGCAGATGCTCGGTCGCAGACGAGGGATTGAACACCCGTTTTGGGGTTCCGCGATTCATTGATCCGCGATTTTCCCAAGGAGTTGCCCGCAATGGCCACCGCCACCGAACCCAGTCGCGCCGAGTCTTCCGTCCGTGAGCCAGAGGCCAACAAGCTCTTCCGGATGATCATGAAGTTTAAGGGGTCCGACCTGCACCTGAAGGTCGGCCTGCCGCCGGCGATGCGGCTCTCCGGCGTGATCCGGTCGATGCAGATGCCGCCCTTGACGGGCGAGGACATGGAACGCTTGATGTTCCCGCTCCTGAACGCGCGCCAGAAGCAAATTCTTGAGGATACCGGCGGGATCGACTTCGCTCACATCGTGATCGACGACAAGAACATGGAGGTTCGCTTCCGCGTGAACCTCTTCCGTCAGCGCGGCCGGTTGAGTCTCGTGGCTCGAATGGTCAACCAGACGATCCCTAACTTTGAAGGGCTGGGTCTGCCTCCGGTTTTGGCCGAGATCACCCAGCACGACCAGGGGATCATCATCCTGGCCGGAGTGACCGGGTCCGGGAAAAGCACGACGATCGCCTCGATGCTGCAATATGTCAACCAGACCGAGCGCAATCATATCGTGACGATCGAAGACCCGATCGAATTCACGTTCGTTGACGACAAGTGCATCATCAACCAGCGCGAGGTTGGCATTGACGTTTGCGACTGGGACACCGCCTTGAAGCACGCCGTGCGGCAAGACCCGGACATCATTCTGGTCGGCGAGATGCGTGACCGCGACACGTTCAATGCGGCCCTGCATGCGGCAGAGACCGGCCACCTTGTGTTCGGGACCATTCACGCCTCGGGCGCACCATCGACGATCAGCCGTATTCTTGACCTGTTTCCCCAGGAAATGCACTCGGCGATGCGGACGAACCTGG
>JBDTIR010000027.1:0-4304 GCA_039936275.1 Isosphaeraceae bacterium
GTTGAACCCAATTTGAGTGCGTCCGCGATCCCAAAAAGGTCCCAAGAGGCCATCCTTCAGGACCTCTTTGGAATCCCCGACCACAACCCAAAGAGGAAAGCGAACCGCTCAGGCCCGAGGCGCGACGATGGCGGTCATGCGTTTGCCTTCCATCGACGGATTTTTCTCGACCTTGGCGACGTCTTCCAGGGCCTGAAGCACCTCGTCCATCACGCGACGCCCCTCGTCAATGTGCGCCAACTCTCGGCCACGGAAGAGCACGTTGACGAGCACCTTGTCCTTATGTTCCAGGAACTCACGGGCCCGCTTGACCTTGACCTCGATATCGTGGTCGCCAGTCTTGGGCCGGACCCGGATCTCCTTGACCTGGATCTGGTGCGTCTTGGATTTCGACGTGCGCTTCTTTTGTTCATACTTAAATTTGCCGAAATCCATGATCTTGCAAACCGGCGGACGCTCATTGGGCGCGACCTCGACCAGGTCGAGCCCGGATTCGCGGGCCAGTTCCTGGGCCTTGCCCGTCGGCAAGACGCCCAGCATCACTCCCTCGGCGTTGATAACCCGGACGGGCGAGATGCGGATTTGCTCATTAATCCGTTGCATCCGCTCGGCATTGCGCTCGGTGCGATCGAAAGGTCCGATAGCGTCCTCCCCAGGACGTGGATCAAGAAGCCTCTCCAGAAAGGGTCGGCCCCTCCTCAAGCGAGGTGGGTTCCGTCCCCGGACGGCCGCGACGTCCACCCCGCTGGCGGTCCATCGCTCGTCACAGAGGTTGTCCTAGACAATGACGGATTGACTCCCCTTCTGTCAAGCGGAAAGTCGACAATATCCAGCAATCCGGCAATTTCGACGTCTACCGCATTTTCGTTTCATGTTGTCCCGCCCCCGAATCACTCCAATGAGTCTCCGGACTCTGGACCGGTCGGCTTCGGTTTGTGGCCGTGGTGGGGCAGGTGGGTTTCGATCTTCTGGATCAAACGATCGCAGCCCAGGGCCCGGCTCAGGCTCGATCCGACCGACTGGAACAAGCCGTCGAAAATAATCCTGACCAGAAAGCCCAGGCCGGCCACGACCATGCCCGCCGCGTAGGTCCAGAGTGGCAGGCCGCGACGAGACCCCGACCGCCGCGGCTCGGGCGCGGTCGCCGTCGAGTTTGCCGCCTGGTCCATGCGGATCTCGGGCTTGACCGCCTTGATCGCGCCGTCGGCCGCGAGGTCCACCTCGACCTTGGCCGCATGCCCGGCCGCGTCGGTGCCGAGCAACTCGTAGGTGGTCTCGTCGACGTCCGCTTCCCGGCTTGCCGATGACCAGATCGCCCCCGGGACGGCCGTGTCAATCGCCTCCTGAACCGTTGAGGGAACCGCGTCCAGGGTAATCGGCTCATCGTGACCGGCCAGGGCCAACCCGATCAAAGGATCGGAAATTCCCAGAACCCAGGCCATCGCGAGTAGTCTCCAACGCATTGGCGGCCCCTTTGTTTCGGCTCGCGGTTGTCCCGAGGGGCGAACCCCCTCGAACGGTCCCAACCCTCCGTTCCGGCGTGCCATCGGCCCGCCGATCGGGCCCCGGCTCCATGATCGCAGCCTCCATCCTGATCGTCAATAATGAAATCAATAATTATGTATTCTTAATGTTATCAAGGTTACTCCACTTCAAGAATCCCCGGCAGAATGAACCTCTGGCCTGGAAGTTGCGTAATCGTTTAGCATCAAGGAGGATCAACCGCGACGCGGCCGGCAATGCAAGCCAGGGACCAAAGGCCGGAGCTACGAGGCGTCGTTGTATTTCTAGAGGCATGCACACCATGATTCACTGCATCTTTCGATACGGGTTTTTGACCCGTCTGGTTTTGGCCCTGGGTCTGGTCTTGGTCGCAACCAGTCAGGCCGAGGCTCAGTACGGCAGCCCCAACTATGGCGCTCCCAACTACGGCGCTCCCAACTACGGCGCCCCCAACTATGGCGCTCCCAACTATGGCGCTCCCAACTATGGTGCCCCCAATTATGGGTGGGCCAACTACGGCACTCCCAACTATGGCACTCCCAACTATGGCACTCCCAACTATGGTGCTCCCAATTATGGTGCTCCCAATTATGGGTGGGCCAACTATGGGTCGGGCGCGTACGGTGTTCCTACCCTCATGAGCACTGGGTGGGGATGGCGTCGTTGAGTTGATTGAGATCGGCGAACCGGGAAAAAAGGGCCAAGGGGCATCGACACATCCGATCGGTCCCCTGGCTTTTTTGGTCGTTCCAGACCATGTGGCCTGGAACGGATCACCACGCCAATCCTCAATATTCATGGTCCTCTACGCGGTCGTCGGTCTCCGCGGACGCCGAGGGAGCGACGACCTGGCGGATCGTCCTGGCCTCACTCTCGGCCTTGAGCTGGGCGACGGCCAGAGTCAGAGACATCGCCCCACGGTCGCCGTCGATCCGGTCGCGATAACTGACTGTCTCGCCGTCGGCCTCCTTGGCGCCGACGACCAGCATGACCGGAATCTTCTCCAGTTGCGCATCGCGAATCTTGGCCCCGATCTTCTCGGGACGATGGTCCACCGTCGCTCGCAAGCCTGCGGCGTGCAGGTCGCCCACAACATGGTCGGCATACGCGGCAACTTTGTCGGAAATCGGCAAAACGCGCACCTGTTCAGGAGCAAGCCAGAGCGGAAAGGCACCCGCGAAGTGCTCGATCAGGATGCCCATGAACCGCTCCATGCTGCCAAACGGCGCACGGTGAATCATCACCGGCCGATGCGCCTGGTTGTCCGACCCGGTGTATTCCAGGGCGAACCGCTCGGGCAACACATAGTCAAGTTGCACCGTGCCAAGCTGCCATTGCCTGCCCAGGCAGTCGCGCACGAGGAAATCCGCCTTCGGGCCATAAAAGGCGGCTTCTCCGGGGGCTTCGTCGTAGGGCAGGGCCATCTCATCAAGCACGGCGCGAATGTCTGCTTCGGCCCGCCGCCAGGTGTCGCCGGCCGCCCCTTGATATTTGGGATCATCTGGATCATGTTGCGAGAGCCGCAAGCGGTAGTCGGTCAGACCCAGGCTCGCCAGAATGAATTGGGTCAATTCCATCGTCGCCCGGAACTCGCCTCGCACCTGATCGACGGTGCAAAACAGGTGCGCGTCGTCCTGGGTGAACCCTCGGACCCTGGTCAGGCCCGATAGCTCGCCAGACTGCTCGTAACGGTAGACCGTGCCAAACTCAGCCAGCCGCACCGGCAAATCGCGATAGCTTCTCGGCTGTGCGGCATAAATCTGGATATGATGGGGGCAGTTCATCGGCTTGAGCAAGTATTCCTCACTCACGCCATGTTCCTGCACGAAACCAGTCCGTCCCAAGGGGTCGAGGTCCCAGTATCCCTCGTCGTCAATCCGCGCCTCGGCCAGTAAGACCTTCTGCGCCAAGTCGTCCACCGTCCCGTTCTCCAGGCCGCTCACCAGGGCCATTGCCGGGTCGGAAAGCAACCGTAGCGGCGGAAACTGAGACTCCTTGTAATACGGATAATGCCCGCTCGTCTTATAAAGCTCAATCTTGCCAATATGCGGCGTATAGACGGGTTGATATCCTCGCTTGAGCAACTCATCCTTGAGGAATGATTCCAAGGTCCCGCGGACCACGGCCCCCTTGGGCATCCAGAGGATCAGGCCCGAACCGACCAACGGGGAAATCGTGAACAGGTGCAGCTCTTTGCCCAGGCGGCGATGGTCGCGCTTCTTCGCCTCCTCGATCTGGTTCAAGTAGGCGTCCAGGTCTTTTTTGCTAAAGAACGCGGTGCCGTAGACCCGCTGGAGCACCTGGCTGTCGGTTCGTCCTTTCCAGTAGGCCCCGGCGATCGAGAGCAGTTTGAACGCGCCGACCTTGCCGGCGTGGGGAATGTGCGGCCCTCTGCAAAGATCGACGAATTCCCCCTGACGGTAGAAGCTGAGCACGCCGAACGTGTGCAAGGTGTCGTCAATATGCTCAACCTTGAGGTTCTGGCCAAGGTCCTCGCAGAACTGCCGGGCTTCAGCCGCGGGCAGGCTGAACCGCTCGAACGGCTCGGACGCCTTGACGACCTTGGCCATCTCGGCCTCGATAGCCGGGAAATCGGCTTCGGAGAGGGTGCGGCCGTGCAGGTCGATATCGTAGTAAAACCCCTGCGCCGTGGTCGGCCCGAACGCCAGGCGAGCCCCGGGGAAGAGCCTCATGATCGCCCTGGCCATGACGTGTGCCGTCGAGTGCCGCAAGACGTCGAGCGCCTCGCGGTCCTTGGACGTCAAGAGCCGTAGCTCGATCGGCCCATCGCCGTTTTCCAA
>JBDTIR010000028.1:0-7757 GCA_039936275.1 Isosphaeraceae bacterium
CCTGCTTTTGGAGTATCCCGACGGGGCGACCCCCGAGCGTCGGGCCTTGCGGGAAGCGTTCGTCCTCCGGTTCCAGCAGACGACCGGACCGGTCCAGGCCAAGGGGCTGGAGGACACCGCCTTTTACCGCCAGGCCCCCTTGGTCTCGATCAACGAGGTCGGCGCCGATCCGTCCAGGTTCGGCAACTCCCCCACGTTCTTCCACGCCCTGAACGCCCAGCGCCTTGACCGCTGGCCGGGGGCCCTGGGCACGACCGCCACCCACGACACCAAGCGCGGCGAGGACACACGCCTGCGGATCAACGTCTTGTCGGAATTGTCCGAGGAGTGGAAGACCCACCTGGCCCGATGGTCATACTGGAACGCCCGTAAGAAGGCCACGCTCAACGACCTCGCCGTTCCCGACGCCCGAGAGGAATACCTGCTCTACCAGAACCTGCTCGGCGTCTGGCCGTTCGGCGGCCCCGACGACGCCGCGCCTGAGGGGCTCACCGCGCGACTTCAGCAATACATGAATAAGGCGTTGCGCGAAGCGAAGCTCAACACGAGCTGGACCGACCCCGACCCGTCCTACGCCGACGCGGTGGCCCGGTTTATCGCCGAGATCCTTGAAGGACCAGACGCCGGGCCGTTTCTCAAGAACTTCATCCCGTTCGCCCGCCGGCTTGCCTGCGTCGGCGTCGTTCACTCACTGGCGCAGACGCTCATCAAGCTCACCTCGCCGGGCACGCCCGACGTCTATCAAGGGTGCGAACTCTGGGACTTCAGCCTGGTTGATCCCGACAATCGTCGGCCTGTGGATTACGAACATCGCCGCCGTTTGCTCGACCAGATCCAGGCCCGTCTCGGTTCCGGCACGTCCCGCCTTGATCTGGCCCGCGCTTTGTACGCCGAGCCCGAGGACGGCGCCATCAAGCTTTACCTGACCTGGACCGCCCTGAACCATCGCCGAGACCAAGCCGCGCTCTACGCCCAGGGAAACTACCGGCCGATTGATGCCGACGGCGACCTGAAAGCCAACGTTCTGGCCTTCGCCCGCTACCGAGAGGGGCGATCGGCCCTGATCGTCGCCCCTCGCCTGGTGTCGAAACTCATGGGAGACGACGCCCAGACCCCGCCGGTTGGCCTTTCGGTCTGGGGAGACACGCGCCTGGTCCTTCCGGATTTACCCATCCCCCGCCGCTGGCGCAATCTTTTGACCGATCAGACGATCGAGGTCCGCGACCAGGACGGCCGCGCCACGCTCCCCCTGGCCGAGACGTTCGAGGCCCTGCCCGTCGCCTTGCTGGTGGACGAGCCTTGATCGAACGCCGCGCGGCTCTTGTACGTCCGTCAGACTTGAGGCTGCTCGGTGTGGTCCTCGGGGATCAAGATCCCGGTTCGAACGCCAAGTATCTAACGAAGGACGGCCGAAAGACCCGAGCGCGGACCAAGACCAGTCATTCTCCGAGGGTTCGCGACGTCGCCGGCAACCTGCTCGGTCAAATGGCCCGTCAATGCTTGCCGACCAAGGCCGAATTCTTGCGCCTGGTCGATTGCCCAATGGATCGCGACATCGATGAGCGGCGGCTCGTGGAACTTGAAGAGGTTGAGTAAGCGTGTGTGAATCACGCCGAAATTCACAAAAATTCGGCGTGATCCCCGAAACGATCCGGCTCAGGGCATCGTCGCGTAGAGGACGATGTTCGCCGCGATCTTCAACGCGCTTTCATGAGTATACCCTTTACAATCAATCCCGCCTTGCTGGCGTTCGAGGGCGCAGCCGATGTCGTACTTGGAATAGATGATCGCCCAGTGGCCGTCGATCTTGACCCCTTCGAGCTGGGGGAAGTCGTCACCGCCGCCAGCCGCCTTGGTGTACTGGACCTTCGAGAGGTCGAAGCCGACTTGCTTGGTGTAGATCTCATCGTCGCGAGGGATCGGCACCAGGGGGTTGTCGGGTAAGAGTTCGACGATGAACCTGCGGAAGGCGGAGTCGAACGCGGGGCTGCCGCAGGCGGCGTCAGCGAAGAGGGTGCCACCTCCCGGGTTGATGTGCTTGCGCAGGGCTTCCATGTCCTGGTCGCTGAACGACATCGCCGCGCGGCCGTGGATGTAGATCAAGGGGAAGTTCATCAGGTTCGGGTCGCGCGGATAGATCTCTTTGTGGTTGATGACCACGTCGAATTTCAGGGCTGAGCGGAGCATGCTCGTGAGGTTGGGAATGGCCAGGGGGGCGACGTTCCACTCCCCTGCGTGGCGGAGCTTGCCGATGTGCAAGGCCCCGCGCTTGGCGGGCTCGAGCTTGATCTGGCGGACGTCGCGCACTTCCAGGCGGTCGGCCGGCAGTTCGTGCCCGGTCGCGTAATAGACCACATTCAGGCCGACGCGCCTGGCTTTCTCGACCATGGCATGCGCCGGCTGGGCTTCGGCCTGGTTCCAGGCGCACGAGAGGTCTTCGGGCGAGTAGATGACGACCGTCCGGCAGCCGTGCTCGACGCCCCAGAGCGGGTGGACGTCAGGCGTGAGCTCAAACTTGGCACGCCAGACGGCGTGCTCCTCAGGCAAGGGGTGGAGATCATATTCCGGCTCGGGGAAGATCTCCTTCATCAAGGCGCGGAACCCGAGGTCGAACTCTTTGCGTCCGCAGCAGGCTTCAGCGAAGATCAGGCCGCCTTGCTCGACATACTCGCGCAGGCGTTTCTTGCCGTCGACGCTGAAGACCGGAGCCTCGTGGCCGTTGAAGTAAAGGATCGGGGCCTGAAGCAGGTCTTCGACGCTGGCGGTGCCGGGATCGACGGTCTGCCAGGTCAAGAGGTGGTTCCAGTCTCTCGACACGGCGTTGACCAGATTGCGCACGTCGTCATGGTCGTTGTCCCAGTCGTCCCCGGGGCCGTGACGGAGCTTGTTGACGACCACCGGCGACCGCCCTTTGGCCAGGTACAAGAGGGCGAAACTGGTGGACACGAGCGGGTTGGCCTCGGTGGCGACCCCCCCCGACCAGTAGCCGACCAGGGTGTCGCGGGACTCAACCAGATGCTCGGCGCCGAGCCGATACCAGTCGTTGGCCCGTCCTGTATCCACATTGGCACCGAAGTAGCGCAGGCCGGTCAGGCGGCCGGCGCGTTCGAGGCCGTAGAGGTAGTAGAACTTCCAGAGGCTGTCCTGGCGGCCTGCATTCTGCGAGACCTTGAAGTTGGCCGCCATCCAGTCAACCCCGCGCTGGAGGTTGTCGTTGAGGCCCCCTTTGCCGCAGTTGCGCTCCGAGCCGTCGGGCAAGAGGATTTCGAGCCCTTCGAATCGCCGGAGGCCGGTGATGATCAGGCTGGAGATGCCGGCGCAGGTCATGCTGGCGGTTGATGGCTGGCGGTCGTGGGGCATGTAGCTCCAACTGCCGTCGCCACGCTGGGCCCCTTCCCAGTAAGCTCGCGAGAGGGCCCAGACCTTGGGATCGACCTTGACGCCCGCCTCGCTGGCGGCGTACAGACCCAAAAGTGCGTACTGGGTGTTGGAGTTGTCGCCGGGTGCTTCCTTGTCTGAGGTATAGGTCCACGACCCTGGCCATTCAAAGTGGTCGTTCGCCTTGAGCTGGGCCTTTTCCAGCCAGGCGGCATTGTTGGCCACATGAAGGCCGAACCGCTTCAATTGAGGATCGGCGGTCGCAAAGACCATCGTCTGCAAGGCGACCGAATAGGTTCGGTGCAGTTCCTCGGCGGTATACTGGGCCAGGAAATCAATGGCCTTGGCCACGGACGGGGAACTGGGCTTTTCGCCGGCGGTCAAGAGAGCCAGGACGACCAGCGAGGTCGTGCCGGTCTGGGCGCGCTGGTCGGCGTCTGGCCAGGAGCCGTCGTCGCGCTGCTGGCGGATCAGGTAGCGGACCCCGCCCCGGATCGCTTGCTCCACCTGGTCGCGGGTCACGGCCCCTTGAGTTAGAGAGGGGGTGGCGGCGATGACCACCGCCGCCGCTAACGTCGCGAGGAGAACCACTCGCCGAGTGGACCTTACCATGAACATGTACTCCATTTTTGACCCCAAAGACTGGCCGAGACGGGTCAGACTCGTTCAAGTATGACCGAATGGCCAGTCAACCGGCAAGACGGCCTGGCTCAAGGCCGTGAATCGGTCAGGACGTCGTTCCGGGGCGTCTCGTGAGCAACCAGGGGGACGTTGAGACGGCCGATGATCGGGGGGCCTCCTTCATATTTCTGCTGGATACATGTGATTGTGCGGCTGTCTCTCGAAACGGTCAGAGGGACCATCGCGCAGTCCTCGGCCAGGACCTTGGCCTCGGAGGCATGGACCTGAGGGATGCCGGTCTTGGGATCGAACCGGAGCGGGGCGACCCGCAATTGCCAGTCGTTTGCTCCCGGTTCTTGGGTCAGGTAGGCCAGGACCGGCGCTCCTTCGGCCGACCTGGCCACGGTCGGCATCCGTTGGTCGTTCTCAGTTGGTTCGGGGTTGGTGAACCGTCCCGCCGCTATGATTCTTGAGCCATCAGGGTCAGGCTGGAGCCACCAGAGTTCCGATCGCCGCCTGGGCACCTGTAGATCTCTGCTCTCGATAAGGAACAGACTGACGAGCATCCGCCCGCCGAGCGCCGGTTCGGTGGGCCAGGCCAGGTCCCCGAACATGACCTCGCCGTTGTCCGGCGGTTCCACCTCCCAGGCCAGGGCCTGGGGTTCCAGGTCGCAACCGCCGTCGGTGCCGCCGGCCCCTTCGAAACAGAACCGGTAAATCTGGCGATCGCCGCCGACGAACAAGACCCTCGCCGACGTGTCGGGGAACCAACAGACCGGAGAGTGGGGAATGATTCGGGTCGCCACGCGGTTGATCGGCTGACCGCCAGGAAAGGTGAATCGACCCAGGCCGAACTGGTGAGGGACCAGGTCCTGGTCACGGCCCGTTCGATTCGACCAACGACCCGCTACCTGGCGTTCCCCCTGCTCGTCCTCCCAAGGGGAGCACGTCGCCATGTCGAGCTGCTCCCCTTTGGACAACTCGAGCCGCTGGAGCCGCCCACTCTCAGTATCAAAGAAATGGGGGTCATATCCCTGGAAGTTGAACAGGTGCTTCGGCGCAAGAACGTGGTGGGACGGGCTCAAGGTATGGAGCGTGAGCGGCGGACCCGACATGCGGCCCAACCCGACGGCAACCACGCACAAGCCAATCATGACCAGAACGCTCAGGCGGACCAAGGCGGCCAATGTCATCCTCATCGAAGCCCTCTCAAAGAAATCAGCGCCGCATAACATGGGCGCGGGCAAAGTCCGGATGGCCAGAGCGCGGAACTCCGCCCTTTGGGACGATGCGCGGCAAGGTCGTCCCCGTGTGTTGGGGGGCGTCGTCTGAGGGTTCCGTGCCAAAATGGCGGAACAAAACAAAGCGCGGCCAGAGTCAGATATCGGGTGCGCTCACTAAAATTCAGCGTCCAGGGGGTGAACCCTTGGGCCCCGTAAGACGAAGGACGGGTACGTTCACTGAGCTCTTGTGACAGAGAGCGTCAAACAATCCGAGGCTGTGCCGAGGTCGCGTCATCACTACCTGAAGTATAGGTCGAGAATCAAGGGGTGGAACCGGTCGGAATTCGGGAATCAAGAAGGAAGGCAGGTTGACGTAACATCTTTGAAAAAAGCGGGTTATATCTGAGGAAACGGGGAGGGAGGGACGCAATGCGGGTTGGTCTCTTCCCGAACGATATTGGTTGCGCGCTTGAGCAAATCCAACCACGCTCTTATGGTCCTCGTTACGGTCGAGCCCGCGTCTTGTGACAGCCGGATCGAGCTTGGCTCAAGTTTTTCCGAAATCGCGCGGGCCTGGCGATGTTCGAATCGAGCGATCGGCCCGGTTTTGGCGTGGGCGTCGGCTTGAATCGCCTGGCGGCGGAGCGCTATAATGGTCCTTTGTACCGCCGATTGGTCGGGCCCTTTCGGGGTGGTGTCGGCCGCCATTTGCGCGCGGTCCATTCCGTCTCAACGACATGCATCCAAACGGGCCAACGACGACGACCCAAAGAGGGCCGGCGGCCTCATCCTCAAACCTTGAGGGACGGACACCGCATGTCGAGCTCAGGCGATCGAATCACGCAGCTCCTGGACGAATTCCGCCACTCTCGCGACGTGATGGTCGCTGAACTGAACAAGGCCGTCATCGGCCAGCACGACGTCATTGAATTGATCCTGGCGGCCATCTTCACCCGAGGCCACTGCTTGCTGGTCGGCGTCCCGGGCCTGGCCAAGACCCTGATGGTCAGTTCCTTGGCCCGTATTCTCGACGTCGGCTTCAAGCGGATTCAGTTCACCCCTGACCTGATGCCGTCGGACATCACCGGCACCAACGTGCTTGAAGAGCCCGAGGCCGGTCGACGCGCCTTCCGGTTCGTCGCCGGGCCGCTCTTCTCCAACATCATCCTGGCCGACGAGATCAACCGAACCCCTCCCAAGACCCAGGCTGCGCTCTTGCAGGCGATGCAGGAACGCGAAGTCACCGTCGGCCAGGAAACCATGCGCCTGCCCGAGCCTTTCTTCGTTATCGCCACCCAGAACCCGATCGAGCAAGAAGGGACGTACCCCTTGCCTGAGGCCCAACTCGACCGCTTCATGTTTGACGTTCGGGTTGGCTATCCGACCGTCGAGGAGGAAGAAAAGATCCTCTCGGCGACGACCAAGGGGGAGTCGCCCGAGCTAAAAAAGATCCTCTCGGGCCGAGCGATCGTCAACCTGCAAAAACTGGTCACCTCTGTGCCGATCTCTGACTATGCGGTCAAGTACGTCACTCGCCTGGTCCGCGCCACCCGCCCGGACGACCCGCTGGCCCCCCAGTTCATCAAGGACCTGGTGGACTGGGGCGCCGGCCCCCGGGCCGGTCAGAACCTGATCCTCGGCGGCAAGGCGATGGCCGCGATGGACGGCCGGTTCAGCGTCAGCCTCGACGACATCCGCAAGGTGGCCATCCCCGTGCTCCGCCACCGCCTCAGCACCAACTTCCAGGCCCAGGCCGAAGGCCAGACGACCGACAGCCTTATCACCCGCCTGGTCTCCGAGATCCGCGAGCCCGACGTGCCCAAGTACGAACGCCGAGGCGACGCCCGACGCGAGTGAGATACAATGAGGCAGTTGTCTACGCGATCCTGGCGGGCAGCACAACGAACGATCTAGGTGGTCTGGTCTGATGGCTCGACTCGTCTATCGGGGTGGCTCGGCCACGGATGATAACCTGACTCCGAAACCCGGAAAGGATACCGAGAGTCAACCAGGCAGGTCACCGGGACTCTCGGTTTTCACCACGCTCGAACAGGCCGTCAAGCCAAATGATAAGGCACAAGTGATTGATCTTGATTTCCTTGAACACCCACTTCGGGACTTTCCGGACGATCCGACATCTGATGGCGGCGAGCCTGGACATGTTACGATCGCCCCGGTAATCGCTAACGGAACGATCGACCATGAGTTGTTGCGCGAATGGGCCGCCACGAGAAGGACGGGGCAGTCCCATCGACTCACAGAGTTGCTCAGAAGAGCGCTAGTCCAGACCAATGTGAGGAGGCCACGATGAGTCTTCCCGACTCCACCCCATTCGACACCGTGGCGAAAGATTTAATGATGGCGTACCGACCCGACCCCAGGGTCCAATTCCCGATCGGGCGATGTTTCCTCGCCACAGACTTTTGTGGGATTATGTTGTTCCACCCAGACGCCATGTCTGGCCCGAACCGCGTGGACTGGGACTTTGTCCATGCCACCGTGCAGGACGCCCTGGCGGGATTAACCGCTCAGGTC
>JBDTIR010000029.1:0-7349 GCA_039936275.1 Isosphaeraceae bacterium
GAGCTTGGTTTCATAACGCTCAAGCCGGAGATATTCTTTCGACGGCCGCAAGGGGTAGCCCAGCCGGGTCAACTCGCGTTCCTTGGCGTCGAGCGGTTCGAGGGCTTCAGTCATCAGGATGTGAACGGCGTCGGCGTGCTCGCACATGAGTTCGGCCTGATCAGTAGAGCTGGCCGAGGGTTTGAGGGTGGGGAACGAGGCGCGCAGGTCGGGGCCGACGCCCATCAAGGTCGCGGCGAGGTTGCACTGGGTCTCGTCCCAAGCGATATTTTCGACCAAAGGGACGCTCAGGGCGTCCCAGCGGGCCAAGATCCAGCGGCAACCTTGCGCGGTTTCGCGGAGTCGGCTGGCGGTTCGCGCGGGGTCTTTGGGCAAACGAGCGGCGATTTCTTCAACCGCCCGCGAACGATCTTCGTCCCAGCAAAGATCGGCGCGGTCGGCCTGGTCGTTGATCTGGGCGCGGATCATGAATTGGCAGTAATCAAGCCGAGCGGCGGCGTCGGCGACCTGTTCGAGCAGCCAGCTTTGACGATCATTCTCGGGATGGTAGGCGTCAATCAGCATTTTGTTGTGTTTGGCGACGGCGTCGACCAGATGGGGCGGAACCAAGCCATGCTCGCTGCGCATGCCGTGGGTAAGTGAGTTCATCCGGGAGGCCAGTTTGCCGGCTTCGGTGTTCGGTCCAGTGGATTTTTGGGCGTTGCGCTGGTTGGCCAGACGTCGGGCGTCACTGCTTGACATCGGGAGGATGCTCCGTTGTTGGGGTGCAGGCCAAACTGGGAACCCACAGACAGGCGCGGGTCATCGGCGTCGATCTCTGTCGCCGGTCCAGTGTTTGGCGTTCGATTTCAGCAGACTACCTACACCATCGCGCCGCGGATTGTTGATTATCACTTCTTTCTGAAAAAAATCGGATTGGGTCGGAAATGGCGAATTTTGGGCTTGGTGTGCGCTTCGATTCGCCGAGCGGGTGGGCCTCAATGGTTGACTTTTAGCGCCGACCCTTTTACAACGAATGAATGGCACTTTGGCGGTTGAGGTCAAATCGGCCTCGTTGCGAATAGGTGATTGGTTTTTCGATCGACGGTGGAGAGCCTGGTTCAGGCAAGTACGATGGCGAAACGGCTTTATGTAGGGAATCTGAGTTATTCGGCGACCTCCGACGATTTGCAAGAGCTGTTCGAGCAGTTCGGGCAGTTGCGATCCGCGCAGGTGCTCAGCGACCGCGAGACCGGCCGAAGCCGCGGCTTTGGCTTTGTCGAAATGGAGAACGACGCCGAGGCCGAAGCAGCGATCGAGGGTCTCGACGGCCGCGACCACGACGGCCGAAGGCTCACAGTGAACGAAGCGCGTCCCCGTTCCTCTGATGGCGGTGGCGGCCGGGGCGGCTACGGCGGCGGCGGTGGTTACAGTGGCGGTGGCGGCGGTTACGGCGGCGGCGGCGGCCGGGGCGGTTACGGCGGCGGGTATTGAGTCAAACCGCGTCTCGCGATTTCTCACGGCAACGAGAATCAGACTGTTCCGATCATGAGACCCCGGGCCTGGATGGACGTTCCGGGGTCATCACTTTAATGCCATTTTGATGCGATGGTCCTGTGTTGGAGCTTCTGCCCGTGTCTGACGTCTCAACAACCTCCGAGCTTCAGAAGCGCGCCTTGCTGGAGCGAATCGAAGCGGTCCTTGACCAGGAGGTCCGCGCCGGCATTCTGGCTGACGGCGGCCAGGTCGAGTTGGTCGGCATCGACGACGACCACATTGTCCAGGTTCGAATGCTCGGGGCCTGCCAGGGGTGCTCGTCGGCGGCGGTCACGTTGTCGATGGCCATTGAAGCAATCGTGAAGGCCAAGGTTCCCGAAGTCCGGTTCATTGAGGCCGTCCTTTGAAAGTTCATCCGGATTGCCGTTGCGTTGTGATCCAGAAATTGGAACAAATACACAATAGATGATTGATAAAAGACTTCGGTTGTCTCGTGTTTGACGATTCAACAGTCATCATGTCATTTTCATTTTCGTTCCAAACCAATTCTGAGTCCGGACGTCACTTCCATGCTGATCGCCCCGGCCCCGCGCTGGGTCTGGCCACTCGCCGCGTATATTCATATTCCGTTTTGCGCCCATAAATGTGGCTATTGCGACTTCGCCTCTCTGGCAGGCGCCGACGATCAGGCCGACCGCTATCTGGACGCCTTGGCTCGTGAGATGGCGTTTCAAGGGCGGCCGAACGAGGTGGACACCATCTTCATTGGCGGGGGCACGCCGACCAGGCTCGACGCGCGCCAGCTTGGGCGGCTCTTGGCCGACGTTCGGCGCTGGTTTCCGCTGGCCGAGGGTGGCGAGTGGACCGTCGAGGCCAATCCAGGCACGCTCGACCAGGAGAAGGTTGACGTCTTGGCCGAAGGCGGGGTGAATCGGGTCAGTCTGGGTGCGCAGTCGTTCCAGCCGGCCTTGTTGCGCGCCTTGGAGCGGAACCACGGGCCTGAGGAAGTCCCCAGGGCGCTGGACCTGATCCGCCCCGGGTTCGACCAGTGGTCGTTCGACCTGATTTTCGGCGTCCCCGGCTCGACCCTGGAGGACTGGGAGGCCGACCTGGAGGCGGCGCTCGCGCTCAGGCCGGCGCATCTGTCTTGCTACGGCCTGGTTTATGAGAAAGGGACCTCGCTCTGGAAACAGTGGCACGCCGGCCAGGTCAAGGCGGTCGATGAAGAGCAAGAGCGGTCGATGTACGCCCACACGATGGACCGTCTGGCTTGCGAAGGTCTAGAGATGTACGAGATTTCTAACTTCGCGCGTCCCGGTCACGAGTCTCGTCATAACCTGGTTTACTGGTCCAACGACGCTTACTTCGGTGTTGGTCTGGGCGCGGCGCGATATCTGAACGGGGTCCGCTCGGTCAACACCCGCGACCTGCCGTCCTACTTGCGTCGGATCGAAGCCGGAATTGAAGCGACGGGACCGACCGAGACCCTCGAACCCGAAGCCAGGGCCAGGGAAACGGCGATGCTGATGCTGCGCAGGACCGTGCAAGGGATCGACCGCGAGGACTTCGCCGTCCGCACCGGCTTCGATCTCGACGCCCTGGCCGGCCCGGCCTTGCGGCGGCACACGTCGGGCGGCCTGCTCGAGGACGACGGCCGCCGGGTCCGATTCACCCGGGAAGGGCTCTTTCTGGCTGATCTCGCACTTCGTGATCTCTTGTAAACCTGTCCGTCCCGGCTCGTTCCCCTTCTGATTCCAGCATGATTACGAATAACGGCCCCCTTGAAGGATGTGAATTCATATCCTTCAAGGGGGCCGTCTTACCCGCAACGAGGCTTTGATGAAATCCTAGGACCGCATCGCCAGAGGCGGACGTCCCGATTCTGTGAACGTTTCCAGAAGGTTCAGTTTAAAGTTCAGGTTTCGAAGCACTGAGCAAAGGTCGGAACGGACTGTAATCATTCGATGAGAAACCACCATGACGCGCCTGGTCGGCGACCGAACAGGCTGAGCACCGAGAATGGGCACCGAGGGATGCAAGCCGAAAGGCTTCGACTTGCCGACCACACCGACGACAATAAGGACGGGAATGGAAGAAGGCCATGTGGCCGGTTGAAGGGTTCGGGGTTGTCTGAAGCATCGTGAACTCTCCTTTCTCATCTCCTTTCACCGGCCCGCATTCACGCAACGGGTCGGCCGGGTCAAAGTGATGAAGACGTGGAGGACCTCGAAGGCCAGCCATCGGGACGAAGCAAGAACGACCAGGGTGATCGCACTCGAAATCAAAGCAACGGATCGAATGGTCCGTTCGAAAGGTTAGGGAACCCGATTCATCCCTCGGCGGGATCGGGAACCCAACAATTAATATAGCAAACATCACGCCAATTGCAAGGCAAAATATAAAATTTACAACGATGATTACGACTTGCGCAATTGGTCGGCACGTGTGGCCAGTTTGATGACGGCGGACTGGAAGAGTCCACGGACGTTTCCGCCCGCGGTTCGGTAGGCGTCGTCGAACCCGTCGGCGTGGGTCCACTGCACCACTTCGGTGATCTGACGGGTCATCACGCTAAGCATTTCGTCGATCGAAGGGGCGGCCACGGCTGATGGGGGCGCGAGGGCGACGGCCTTGGCGTCGGCGGCCTCCCAAGGGGCGGTCGTCTCGCCAGGATCAGCCTGGCGAACGGGCGCGAGCGGGTCGGTGGTGTCGTCCCAGGGGGCGGGGTCGTGCTCGCGACCGCCACGGTCTCGGGGGTCGTCCCGGGCGCTTGAGGCACGATCACGGGGAAGGTGCTCGTTGGGATCGCGGCCCAAGGCTGCCGGGTAAACCTTGCCATCGGCCCCGACCCTGGTATTCCCGATCGGAATCTGGCCGGCTTCGGTCAACTGGCGGCGGACCTTAGCGATCAGGTCTCGGCTTACGCTCAAGGTTTCGGCCAGGCTGCGATCCGACTGGTCGTGACAGAGCCGGAGCTTAACCTCGACCGCTCGTCGGCGCTCGGCCCTGGTTAACGGCAGGCCGTGCCGCAGGTTCGCCCCCGCGACGAAGTCCATCGCCTCGTCGAACGTGCCGACCTTGACGTCGGCCTGGATCGTCTTGCGGTTGGCGATCACCGCCGCGGCGTGGCGATGGAAGCCGTCGGCCAGGAGCCAGCGGCCGTCCACCTCGAAGACCGTCACCGGCGGCATCCAATCCCAGGAGTCTCGATACCGCTCGACCGCCTCGTTATTGAGCTGATCGCGCAGGTTTAACGTCGGGTCGAGGACCAAATCGTCCAACGGCAGGTCGAGAATGTCCATTTCGCCCGAACCCTTTTCCTGTATGGAGTTGAGGATTGGGTGTTCGCGGATCGTTGGACTCGGCCCAAGACTTTGCGATTCCCCAATCGATACCATCGTCCATTCGACCCCCTTGAGTTGCGTTGGTCTTTGGCGAGAGAGACGGTAGAACAAAGGGTTGAGTCGGACGACCAGCACGGTCGGCACAGCTTTCGCGAAGGAGATCTCAGATCATGCGGGTTCTGTTGACGGGGGCCAGCGGCCAGCTCGGTTCTTATCTGGTGGATCGCCTGCGAACGACCGGGCACGACCTGATCGCCTGGAGCGGGACCACCCTCGGCGAGCGTGCGGGCGTGGTGTTAAAACCCGTAAACCTTGCCGATCCCGAAGCCATCGACCTCGCCCTGGAGGACGCTAATCCCGAGTTGATCTTGCACGCTGCGGCGCTCAGTTCGCCCGACGCCGTCCGGCTCGACCCCGACGGAGGTCAGGCCGTCAACGTGCGGGCCACGGAGCATCTGGCCGACTGGTGCAGGCGACACAACCGGCGGTTGGTCTACACCTCGACCGACTTGGTCTTCGACGGCAACCGCCCCTGGAACCAGGAGGACGACCCCGCTGAGCCGATCCTGGCCTACGGCCGGACCAAGCTTCAAGGTGAGCCGGCCGTCCTGGCCACGCCCTTTGGGCTGGTGGCCCGGCTCAGTTTGCTCTTCGGTCCCTCGCAAACGGGTCAGCCGTCGTACTTCGACCACACCATTGACGGGCTCCGGCGCGGACAGACTCAGACTTTGCTGGAGGACGAGTTCCGCACCCCCCTGCACTACGCCAACGCCGCCGACCTCCTCGTCCGCCTGGCCGAATCGTCCGCGACCGGCCTGGTCCACGTCGGCGGCCCCGAGCGGGTCAGCCGCTTTGATTTGATCCGACGAGTCGCGGCGCGGCTCGGGTTCGACCCCGGGCTGGTTCTCGCCAATCGCCGAGCCGACCTCAACCTGCCTGAAGTTCGACCGGCCGACGTCTCACTCGACACGCAACGACTCGCCCGCCTCTTGCCCGATGCACCTCGGTTGACAATCGACAATGCTATATTATTAATATATATAAATCATTAAGATTTATTTAAATCAGGCGGTCGCCCCGTAGTACGCCTCGACGGGCACGTTCAGATGCTGTCGAACGGTTTCGGCGATGAGGTCGACTTGGGCGGGGTCGAGCGGGGTGACGACGCTCTCGGCCGGAGGGCGGGCGATGGTGTAGATCTGGATGCGATCGAGTGCGCCGCCTCTGGTGAGGATTTCGTTGAGCCGGTCACAGTAAGCGTTGATTTCCCGGGGCGGAGGGCCCGAGCCATCGTATCTCATGAACAGGCTTTGAATCACCAGAGGGCGGACGGAGGCGGCGTCGCGCAGGTTGGCCAGGATGCGGGCGAAGGGGATGACCGTGCGGTCGATGAGCCGGTAATAAGGCTCGGTCCCGGCGTCGAGCTTGGCCCAGATTTCGCCGTTGTTAGCGTCGAGGGTTGCCAGAGCGCGGCGGACGCTGTCGCGGTGGAACATGCTGGCGTTGGAGATCAGGACCAGCTTGACCGCGTCGAGCCCCCGACCTTGCTTCAAGGCGGCGACGTCGGCGACAATCTGGTCAATGTTGCGGTACGTGGTGGGCTCGCCGTCGCCCGAGAAAGCGAGATCGTTGAGCCTTCGCAAGGGGGCGGGCACGCCCGAGAACTGGGCGTCTTGATACAAGGCGCCGGATTGGACCAGATCGAGTGATTGGGCGATCTCAACGAGCAAGCGGTCCAACTCGACGAACTTGGTTAGGGCCGCGCTGCGGCGGTCAACCTGGCAGTAGACGCAATCGAAGTTGCAGACCTTGTCGGGGTTAAGGTTCACCCCGATGGAAATCCCCCGGCTCCGTCTCGACAGGACTGGGTAGACAAACTTATTTTCATGAAACAGGCGCGGATGGTCGGTGTGGGCCTGAAGCACGGCGGTTGCGTCGGGTTCGGACATGGGCTCACTCCAGGAGAACGGCGGCCGGACCGGGCCGTCGGCCCGTTTGATCTACTCAAGTGTAGTCAGATGGTCCACTCCTGGCCAACGCGGTTTGACACGATCGGGGTCTCGCAACACCCTGGCGTTTGCGGTCGCGAGCCTGGATAATCCAAAGTAAGTTGCGCGGAATCCGCCAATGGATGGAATACGTCGAATTCGCATACGGGTCAGAAATTTCTTATTTCAAGGAATAAATATTTATGTCGATGTTTCGAAATATCTATTTGATTCTGGCCGGCATGCTGTCCTCCTTGCCGCTGTCCGTTCTGGACTTGAACGACGAGCGACCTGTTCATGTCATTCAGTGCGAAGGCGTCTATCCCCAACACCTTCAAGGGGTCTGCATCGATGAGAAGGGGTCGATCTACTGGTCGTTTACCGACGTCCTGGTCAAGACCGACCTTGTCGGCAAACGGATCGCGAAAGCACCCGTCGCCAGCCATCACGGCGACCTTTGCTACCTCGACGGCAGGCTTTACGTAGCGGTGAACCTCGGCCAATTCAATCAGCCCGCGGGCCGGGCTGATTCCCGGGTCTA